>NZ_JBDOPO010000231.1:0-2570 GCF_039830215.1 Rubritalea sp.
GGTTTTTAACCGTGGTCGAGCTTAACGCTGACAAATAAATAGAGCAAAGACTTATAGATCGATGAAGAGGTCGAGGTCGCTGAGGGCGTCTGAGTCGGAAGTGGCTATGAGGGAGATCGGGCTGATCACGGAATCTAAGTCGTCATTGCCGAAGTAGACTTCGGCAAGTTCAGCAAAGTTTTCAGCGGTTGTGGGTTGCTGGTGAGTTGCAACACTGGGGGCGGTTTCAGGAGCGGTGCTGGGTGTGCTGATAATGAGCGCTACACAGGCAGCGGCAGCGGCAAGTGTGCCAACGATGGGTGCAGGTGTGAGTAAGCGTTTCCACCACGGAGTGGCTTCTTGTTCCTCTAGGCGGATAGCGCGAAGGACATTACGGGAAAACATCGGGCTGGCTTCTTGTTTAGAAGCCTTGCCTAGAAGGTCCCAAGCTGGGTCGTTTTCTGGTGTGTTATTCATCGCTTATTTTTCTTTCTGCTGAGAGGTTACAAAATCGCTCGTGTTTGAATAGAGCGTATTGTTACTGAGTGAAACTCGGGAGGTAGGAAAATGTTGCAGGAAAGTTACATTCTTTTTTCAAAAAATGAAAGTGCTGACTAAACACCTCGTTTGGAGCCCCAAAGCTGGATGTGGAGACGGTCAGAGAACCGGTAGCCGTGGTCGCGGCAGAGGTCTGCTAGCCATAGTCGGCGCTTGTGAAGAGTGGCTTCGTCGCGCCCCTCGGGCATGAGGAGGATGCGCTGGCGTGGGATGGAATACTTCTTTTCGAGTTGTTGCATCTCGGCGAGGTCCTGTGGGTCTTGGATGACAAATTTGAACCACGCTCTAGGAGACTGGGCAAAGAAGGTCATCGCTTTCGGGTTGTCTCGCACTCTTTGGTCGTTGCCTGAGTTGCTGAGTTTTGCTGAGACATTCCATTGGTCGATCGCCTTGGCCATTTCTTCGCTCGGGAGCTGGGTGCCATTGGTTTCGACTTCGAAGCGGAACCCTGAGTCGAGCTTGCACAGGTGGGCGATGAGTGCGAGCCACCCCGTTTGTTGGAGTAGTGGCTCGCCGCCAGTGAGGATGAGGTTCTTACACGGATAGGACAGGACCTCCGCAGCGACGTCTTCTATCGATGTTTCGATTAAGTAGTCGGATTTCTTGAATTTCTTGTAGCCTGCAACTTGGTCGTTCTCGTGAGTCCACGGTGTGCCTTGCCAGTTCCATGTGTAGTCGGTGTCACACCAGCTGCAGTGAAGGTTACAGAGAGAAGAGCGCACAAAGACCGATGGCATACCGGTGCTGACGCCTTCGCCCTGGAGCGTGTGGAAGATCTCTGGTTTGCCGTTGAGTACAGCGAGTTTGAGCGTGGCTGACATGGTTCTATTTTTGAGCATAGATTGTGCGGATGATACAGTTTTTTTTATCTAGTTAGGTGGAATGAGCTAGTTCTAGCTTAGCGCCACCAGTTCACCTGGACCTTGTTGTTGCTTCAAATGATGAAAAAATCTATTATACTGTTGTGTGCTCATTTTGATGAGCTGTCTTTCTTTCTGTGAGGACCGAACTAGCACTAGCCACTTAGAAACCGAGATCGAAGCTCACCGCACAAAGAGGCAATGTGATCGCGTGGCTTAACTCACTGATAAAGGGCGTGAGCTGACTGTGAAGGTGGCAGACCTTTCTGAGGTTGATCAGCAATTTCTCGATGAGCTCTTGGTCAAGGAGGCGGGGAGAGAGATGGTAATGTGTGATGCGACAGCTGGTCAGATTTCAGGGCCGATCACCTGTGAGGATGCTCAGTGGACCTATCTCGTCTACTTACCGAAGGGGTTTCTCATGGCGCGTAAGTGAGCAGAGATGTTCACCATGTTTCCAAGTGGGTGGCCAAGGTGGAGGAATGATGAAGCGCTTCATCAAAGGAGCCGAGAGTGTTGGCTGTATTTTGGTTGGCTCAGTGGAGTCGAAGAACAAGTTTGACCGAGCTCAGGAGGAGATGGAGGCAATGGCGGATGATGTGTATGAGCGTTTCCTCGTTGAACCGGAATTCGCCCTGGTTCTGGTGGCCGCCAAGCAGACCTGCTACGGCTGGGGATGTTACACTTCGTTGGAAAGGTGATTCTAGCTAATGAGGATCTAGATTCCTACACAAAAGTATTACCTTCTTTTATGGCAAGAGATGCTCGAGAGGTTGAAGGAAAAGCAGCAGGGGGAGAGGTGCCATTTGGTTGTGGTCGGCAGCGAGCTAGACGAGCCATTTTGATAATGGCTATTTCACGGAGATACCGAGTGAGTTAAAACGCGACTCGATAGTCGATTTTGCGCTCCAAGCTGAGAAAGATATCGAGAGGCTGTGTTCATTATTTTATCTCAAGTGTACCTACCACAGTGGCGACCGTGATACTAGTGCTAAGCATATAGCCAAAGGTGAAGAGTTAGCCGAGCTTATGCTGATATTCCTTATGGTGAATTGTTAAGAAAGCTTGGGGTGCAGTGTAAATAAATCGCTCTCCAGACTGGTGACGCCAGATACTAGCGGGGGGGGAGCTTCGTTGGCACAACTAAAAAAAGCGCAGAGCTATCAGTCCTAG
>NZ_JBDOPO010000246.1:0-2567 GCF_039830215.1 Rubritalea sp.
GTAGTCGCTGACAAAGCGATCACGTTTGTCATGTGGAAGTTCTGGTACGAAAGCCTTCATCTTATCAAACAACTCGCCTGTATTGACTGGTAAGAGGTCTGGTTCAGGGAAGTAGCGATAATCGTGCGAGTCCTCCTTGACACGCATTACCGATGTCTGGCCAGTGTTAGGGTCCCAAGCTAGAGTTGCCTGGACCTGTTCGATGCCCATGTCGAGTTCTTCAATCTGACGATCGATTTCATAATAAATAGCACTGCGAACTGAAGAGGTGGAGTTGAGGTTTTTGATCTCAAGCTTGGTGCCCAATTCGGTTGCGCCTTTCTTGCGTACTGAGATGTTAACGTCGCAGCGCATCTGGCCTTTGTCCATGTCGGCATCAGAAATTTTTCCGTACTGGAGAATCTGCTGCAAGGATTTGACGAATGCGTATGCTTCCTCAGCACTATCAATATCAGGCTCAGTCACAATCTCCATCAATGGAGTACCAGCACGGTTGTAATCGATAGTAGACGAATTCGCTAAATGAGTGGACTTAGCAACGTCTTCCTCAAGGTGAATGCGGTCCATCTTGACTGTCTTACCAGGGGTAGCAATCTGCTTTTGAGCATCCTTGTGGTAGGCCAGATCGTAGAGGGGGACGCCGCCGCCAGCACAGAGTGGTAGGTCGAATTGCGTGAGCTGGAAGTTCTTTGGCATGTCAGGGTAGAAGTAGTTCTTACGATCCCACTTAGAAATTTCTGGAGTTACACAGTTGAGTAACATGCCCGCTAGAATAGTCTGCTCGATTGCGTGCTTGTTGAGCACAGGTAGAGCTCCTGGGAGACCCAGGCAAACTGGGCAGACATTGGTGTTGGGCTCGTGGCCGTAACCGGCGCGACAAGCACAAAACATTTTGCTCTGAGCTGTGATTTGGCAGTGAACTTCGAGACCGATAGTTGCGATGTAGTCTTCTCTAGGCATGGTGAAAAAATTGTGATGTGTAATTGAAAATCTGAAACTGGGCGGGTGTGCCTCGTGCTTTGTTGGTGATGGTCTAGCGGAGCTTGAGGGCTTGTTCAATATTGATCTGTGAGATGGCGTGATTCAGTTCAGGATCCGCCAATAGAGCGATGAAGCTTGGATGCTTGAGAATGGCTGCAGAATCACCGTTTTCGATGCTATCTTTGACTTCAGGGTCTTGCAGGAAATCCTGAAGCCTAGGGGATTGTAACGTGCTAGCTATCGCGGGGTCAGCGGCGAGTGCCTGAAGTTTCTCAGGCGATGCTACCTGCATGATGGCTAACTTGGCTAAGTTCTGGGAGCAGCTTTCCTCTTGGGTGATAAACCGAGCAACCTGTTTTCCAAGAGTAGAGTTGAGAAAATCATACTTCAGCTTGGCCAAGCTGGGAAATTCGTCAGGGGTCACGCCACTCGCGTGTGCGAGCCAGTAGTCCACCTCAGCCCGTGTTCCTTTATCCACAAGACGGTGCATCCCCAGCAGACAGATGACAAAACCTAAGGCGAAGCCGGTAAGTAGACCCAATAGCCCAGAGCCTTTTTTACGTTCTTCATCTTTGGCAAATGGGTTTGAGAAAAAATCCGTGAGCGTCTTGAGTAAAAGGAATGCTATAATCCCGGAAACAATTCCACAGACGTATTGCCCGTACTCGGGAATCTCACGCCAGTTGTCTAATACCAACGGGTAGCCAAATTGATAGCCAGCCCAGCCAGCAACTAGAGTGCCGACTAAACATAAAAAACCATAAAACAATTTAAGCGCACCTTTGGCGAAACCCAGCGCAGCAAACACAAGGATCACTAACATGATCACCCCCGATGCACCGATTTCGCCAAAATTCATTAAATCAGATACAATAGAACAGAGAGCATGGCGTCGATGCTTAAAGCTGTTGTAGAGATATTCAGCGCTGCTCTGGGTAAAAATATCTACCAGACCTAGGACGGACCCACGGCGATATTATCGCTATCAAAGCTAGTAGCTGACTGTGTCCGTATCCCAATATAGGAGAATTTTAGGCCACACTGGCATGCGAATGAATATCCTGTAGCTATTGAATACGCTAGGTTTTCGTTAGTATCACTCTAGTAGCTACCAGTGATCTCATTTTCCCCACCAAAGCCCGCAATATTTGTAGAGATCGGCAGGAGGATCCAACGATGCTGAGTGATTTCTTGAGCAATTACCGCCGCAGAAAAACAAAGTACGACAAAGTAATTAAGTACTAATTTCATGGGATTGATCGGAAATAAAAATACCTCTATCATCGAGGCGTTAAATATACAAACTTGTGAGGCTGCTCTTGCAGATAAGATGATTAGCCAACAAGTAACTAGGATGCAGCAGTATATCGGGAACAGGAGGATAGAGCGATAGGACCGATGGGTGCACGCCCTTCATGTAAAAATACGCATTCTTGAACTTCTTCACTTTTAATTTTTTCCGGAACTAGGGTAAAGAGCCAATGAAAAAGTAGAAGCAGAACAAAGACCAAAAAGGGGAGGAAGCTGTCCACGAAAATAAAACCCGCAAGTCAGATAAAACTTAGTGTGAGTTGTATACTTGCAAC
>NZ_JBDOPO010000016.1:0-2553 GCF_039830215.1 Rubritalea sp.
AAGGCTGACAAATTTATAGGCAGAGTAAATGAACTGCAAAACGGTGGATATGATGTTAGATTTTTACCTTCGGTATCTGACAGCAAACTAAGAAAGCTTTTTTCTATGGCAGCTTGTATGATTTTTCCTAGCCATTTTGAAGGTTTTGGTTTGCCTGCAATTGAAGCGCTACTTTCTGAAACACCACTAATCTGTACCTCTACAGGTGTCATTTGTTCAGAACTAACCGGCCAAGGGCATTTTATTAATGGTGATTTACGCGGTGAATTAGCAATTAAAATTGAAGATTTAGTGGTGAACCCACCCTCAAAAGAAATTTTAAGAAAGGGTAGAGAGGCTGCTCTAGAATATACTAATCGAAATAATTCAAGCCAGTTATGGAGTGACACTATACTTTCACTTACCAGCCATGGTGGGGGCTTAGATCGTTAAAACTCACTGCGGCTGGTTGAGTTGATTTGTAGTATGTTTATTATTTGGGGCAATCTGTTTACTTCATAGTTATGTAAATGTTTTTTTGCTTTTTTCAAAGTTATGCTAGCGCATGGCAAATAATCACCTAACAACATGTTTTTGCGGCTCAGTGGATGCTTCCGGAATCACTTTCCCCTAACTAGATTCATAATTTCCTTCCTACCTAAAAAAAGGAAAGGCACCATACACGCGGTCCCTCTCCAACCTAGTCCAATCAGGCCGCAGTCAATCAGGGCAGGGTAGAGGGTTTCTAGAATGCTTAGCACAGCTATAAAGACAGAAAGTGGTAGAATTACTCCCCTTACATGAGCACTGAGTATCTCCTTTAGGGAGAAATTTAATTTATTTATAGTCAAGGGTATAACCCAAAACCATCCTACGAGAATAGTTGGTATCAAGGTGCCTAAAGCCACCCCTAGCACACCAATGTTCATAGCCAAGACAATAGACAATGATAAATTAATACCAGCATCAACAAGAGAAATCTTTAGTAACTTTTTTTGTTCGTCACACATCATTAAAATCCGCTTTGACACGCCATTAGTCAGTTGAGAGCTATAAGTTGAAAGCAGTAGAGCTTGACCAATCCAGAACGTCTCTCTGGAAACTGAATCCAGCCCAGTCAGTATACTAACTAGCGGCTCTAAATAAATAGCACTGAGCAAGTAGCATGGTGTGAGTATTAAAAACGTGACTCGAGAGCTGTCTAAATAAAGCTTACGTAGGCCTGACTTATCACCCAAAGCGTGAAAGGATGCGGCAGCTGGTGATATAATCTGGTGCAGTTGTGACCCGAAGAGCCCAAGCATTTGGCTAGTCTTGAATCCAGTTTGGTAAATCGCTACGAAGGCAACACCAAGAGTCATAGATATCACTAGTTGGTCGCTCTTTCCCATGATCATATTGCCAAATGTAATCAAATAAGCTGCTACAGAAAAGCCCAGCTGTGAACGCACTGCTGGCCAATGAAAGTAAGTAGGTGACAGCGATAGTTCGGGAAGTTTAGTAAAAGAAATAAAAGTTGCTATCACACCCGGAAGCGCGGTAATTAGCACACTCGCTAGCATTAGATGAGCCATTTTCCATCCAGCTTCTAGACCATAATATAAAAAAACAAAGTTAAGTAAAACCGATATCGTCTGTAACCAATTTACAATATCTGTTCGCTTCAGTCCGCGAAGTATCTCAGAAAATATACCAAGCGGGAACATTATGGCTAGACCTCCAAAAAAGATGCAATACGTTAACCTAAAATCTTCGTAATCAGTTGGCTCCACATTAATTGAGGATAAGAATGCGCCCTGAATAAGCTGAAAAATGATAAACAAGGTGCCTGCCAGTCCCATGAATGTCCAAAAAATCGTTGATAACAATTTATTTAGTTCAGCGGTTTCACCTGTTGCAGTTTTGGATGCTACAGCTTTCTGAGCCGTGAAACCAAAGCCAAAGTCAAACAATATTCCACATCCAAATAGAGACCACAACATCATCCAAAAACCAAATTCGGCGCCAGAGAATTGCATAAACATCATGCGAAATAATATCAAACCGCTAATCATTCGGCTAAAAATAGCCGCATAGCCACTCAAAGTTGTTGATAAAAACCGCTCACGTATCAGAGACATTAATCCAGTTATAAAGCCTAATTCGAATCAATAAAAGGCATAAAACCTTTTAAATAGACAAATATTGGAAGTCTGAAAATCTTAATTTACCAGCTTTGGATTTATGTGATAGAGAGATTTTGGCTCTGACAGAAAAATTGTGTTTTTGGTCTGTTAGTTAGGTCATTGCTTCTTCAAAGCCATGACCGATAATTTCCTTCTACTGGATGAGGAGCGCAGATCCAGATTAAAATCATATAAGTGCCTGACGATAGGAAGGCCGAAGCATTGGGTTTCCCAATGTGGAGTTATGCTGATTTTGATCTTGAGCGGAGCCCGCATTTCCAGTGTGTGTTAGAGGTTGATATTGCGCAGGTTCGGGACTCTGTCACCAAACTCCATGGCGAACCGAGCAAGCGCTGGACCCCAGTTTTGAATGGGCATCGTCCACTTCTTGCTAGCACGCTCGATCGAG
>NZ_JBDOPO010000260.1:0-11192 GCF_039830215.1 Rubritalea sp.
TGAAACGGCTGCGGATGACGTCTGGTGCACTTACATCACTTATATACCCATGCCTAGAGGTCACTCCTACTTGATTGCTGTGAGGGACTGGCACACGCGTGCAGTACTTTCATGGGAAGTGTGTAACACGATGGATACAGCATTTTTCTCCGAGCTTTACGCCAAGCCTTCAAGTCTACAGGTCGGCAGCCTAAGATCTTCAACACCGATCAAGATAGCCAATGGAGCAGTAAAGAATGGGTGGGAGAAATTGAATCTCGAGGGATCAAAGTGGACATGGACGGCAAAGGATGTTGGCGAGACAACGTGTTCATCATACGCCTCTTGCGGAGTATCAAGTATGAGAAACTCAGACTCTGGAGCTATAGCAACGTACCAGAACTAAAAGCATTGATTGATGACTGAATGGAGTTCTATAACCACCGAAGAAGGCACCAATCGCTTTCAAACCAAACCCCATGGAGCGTCTACCAAGAAGCCCAACGGCACGCAGCTTAAACCAGCCTAAGGCAATAAAAGGAAACGACACAAATGGATTGCCCAAAGCAGTCTAACACCAATATTCACTCGTCATCGATAGAGCTGTCAGAATTTCAATACACACTGGAAATCACTGGCAATGTTTAGGAGACCACTCCAAAAAAGCTGATTAATCTGGAGACTCGAAAAGTATTTTTCACAAGTTAGGTTTGCTGGTTAAAACAGGTGAGAAGTCCAGGGCCTATGATGTGGCCATCGTCTGTTGTGCCTGGTTTTTGCCAGATGTGGGCTGTGCCACTAGTGAAGCTGATGGCACTAGCTAAACAGAGAGCAGCATCGATGACGTCGTCGAATAGCTTACCTCCTTTAAATGAATCATTCTGTCTCAGTACAGGGTCACATCTCATTTGGGTAAGCAACTGCTCTAGAATTTGAGACCAGCCCCCTTGATCCAATTTCCCCAGAATACCACTCAAGACGTTCATAGTGAGGCTAGTGAGTTGCGCATCGGTGAGCTGGACTCCCTGTTGTTTTTTATAGGACTTCACATCTGAAGCTAAGAGTATCTCAGGGTAGAGTCCCTGCCTCTTTATTGCCCAGATAGCTTCAGCTGGGAAACATTCGAAATAGATGTCTGAATGATAAACTTCCCGGTCGCCAGTGAACAGGGCCAGAGGTAATTCACCATGGCTTAATTTATCCATCAAGTTCTGAGCACGAGCAGGCACGCTGTCACCTGGTTGAATGTTAGGGTGCCATCCATAACTGCCTCCAGCTATTCGATCTATTGATTTTCGTTGCTCTGAGAGGTACTTTTCACAGGTTCGGAAGGCTTTTTTCTTCCCGATTTTAGGTGTTGTGTTCGATTGGAGCGGCGCATCTATGGCGAGCACCACCACGTCATCTACCTTTATAAGCTTAGTTAAGGCTGAATAGGTAGCTATCGCATCGGGGTCTCGATCGTTCTTACTTAGGTCTACCCGCACATACCCAGCCTCTAGGAATACGTTGCCGCTACTATAGCGAGTCCAAGCGATAAGGTCCTGCTGTGATTGCTTATTGCTCTTAGATCCGCCATGCCAAGCTAGATCAAGCCCAAGGCACAAAAGGTTTTTATCAACATCGAGCGAGAATTGTGGCAGATTCATACGTCAGTTTACAGGTTTATGTTAATCTGGAAATCAGTAATTATTCGACCTTGTTGCTGAGGTCTCTAACCTGCGAATTACTGATCCAAAATAAGTAGAGGTTATGCATACGTTGCTGAACTACTCCAGAGAATGCCATAGATTTGACTTCATCAGAAATGACCTGATAGAGGCCCTATGTAATCGACTAATATGTGTATAGCGGCTTACATAGTTAATGGCAACTACATCAAGAACGATAACTTTTTCAATATTATTGTTCAGTTTCAGGTTGTTGTGAGGCGAGCTTAGCTAATCAATGAACAGCTTTCGAAGAATTTTTAAATTAGGAGAGAGGTAGCCTGTGGCTGAGTTTTAGCTGTACAGTGTTCAGACTGGGATGAGTAAGCGTTGAGGCGAGTGATGATGGAGCCAGAGTGGCTAGTGTGTGTGGCGGTATTTCTGGTGGCGGCTGTTGGGCTTGTCGGGGAGAGTGCGCTCGAGGTGGCCTAACTCTGCTGCAGTGCGTTGGCAGTTCTTTCGCAAGGTTGAGCGGTGGAAGAAACCTAGATCCGCTATGTAGTCAAGGGAGCTGAGTGAGCCGGGCCTTGAGAACTTCGAGTAGGGGGTTGACTTGGACTCTCATTGGGTCGGAGGTAGTGGTTTTCTGATTCTCGTGAAGAGCCAATGACTTCGTATTACTTACAGCTGCTTACAGTGATAAGGTGAAAGATCCTAGAGTTCTACTATCTGGATAGAATAAGGAGGCTTGGTGGATTGGGCAGTTTTGATCAATCCTGCAATTGGAGTAAATTTAAGCTCATGGGTGAGGCATAGAAGTTTATCTTCTTGCTCGTGAGATATGTAGATGATTTGCGCTATTTTTCGCTCAGCTATCTGATCAATGAGCTGGATGACCAAGGCTCTATTGATGGGGTCGAGACCTTGGCATGGTTCATCGAGGATGAGTAAGTAAGGGCGTTTGATTAGGGCCCTAGCAATAAGTAGCATGCGTTGCTGTCCGAAAGAAAGTTGCTGGAAGTGTGTGTCTTTATATTTGTCTAAGCCTAAAAAGACTAACCACTCGTTAGCGATCTGCTTATGCATAGCTGTCACAGGCCGGTAGACTCCGATCGTGTCAAAAAATCCAGATAAAATAACCGTCTCAGCGGTGACCGTGATTCTGTATTGTTGGTGGAGGCTGGTCGACATCAATCCCATGTGGTGTTTTACCTCCCAGATTGACTCACCATTTCCGCGCTTTTGCCCGAAAAGATGGATGTCGTTAGAATAGCATTGAGGGTGATCTCCGGAGATTAGGTTGACTAGTGTGGACTTTCCGCAGCCGTTGGGACCGCTTATCTTCCAATGTTGGTCAGGCATGATCTGCAGGTCTAATCCGTCGAGGATGACCTTGTTGTGATAGGCTACGCGGATATCTTTTAGACTAACAATAGCTTGCTCGAAGGTGGGTAAATAGGGCGCGTACGTTGATGGCATTCTTGCAGGGAGCGGTCTGTTAGCATCTTGGTCACTAGATTGGAGCTGCCTGAAGAGCTTACTCGATAAAGCATTTTCCTTAGTGTCCTGATAGACTAATTCCATCTGGTGGAGGCAGGCTATATGTGTGGTGAGCTCTGATAGGTGTGACAGCCGGTTGATGATCAGGACAGTGGGGGTGGTTTTCGAAATTTCAGTGATTGTTGCCGCGAGGTGAGCAGAAAACTCCTTATCTAAGCCGTCATAGGGTTCATCTAGAATCAATAGTTTTGGGTTGGCCGCTAGGGCTCGAGCAAGCATTAGGCGCCTGCGTTCACCAGTGGAAAGCAGCTTGAAACCTGTGTCGATACATTGATGGAGATGGAGGGTCTCAATAAGAGTGATGAGATTTACCTCATCAGCTAAATTCTCAACAATAAGCTCACGGGTGGTTCTGCCGTTGTCAACTTGGTTGATCCATTCGCTGTCATCTTCGTAAATTTCGCGTTCCAGTAGCGCTTGCTCATCTTCAAAGGATACGAGTTGAGCTGAGTTTGATGAATCGGCATTCTTGAGCATTCTAGCGAAAGTTGATTTCCCTGAACCGTTTCCGCCAAGGATGGCCCAATTTTGGCTTTCGCTCATACTGAAGTTATCAACCAATACTTGGGGGAGATTGGCGAGTAAACACGGTTTATTTGTGATTTTGATGATTGGCATTGTTGCTACTGCGTGGTTGCGATACGTGTGATTATGCATAAGCTGTCTGAGATTTGAACCACCACGAGATAAAAAATTTCCTAAGTGTTGCTGAACAACTCCATTTTGGTAGAGCCAGTGAAATATGTAACCTCAGCCCTTCGGCTCTGACGCGAAGCATCCAGCGGTTAGAAAATGAGCTTGGTCAGGATTTATTTATCCGTGACACTCGCCAGGTGCAGCTCACTCAGGCTGGTGAGAAATTTCTTAGCTATGCAGTGAAGGCTTTACGGGACTGGGATAGTGTTTGTGAGGATCTGGTAGATGATGGTTCTGTCGATGGTGTGGTATCGATTTATGCTTCGGTGACCGCGGTGTATTCCGTGCTGCCAGATTTATTAGAGGCTTACAGAGAGACTTATCCGAAGGTGCGTTTGAGCCTACGAACTGGAGCTGCAGAGGACTCGCTGGATAAACTCTTTACTGGTGATATCGATATGGCGGTTGCAGCACTGCCGGATAGACAGCTCGAGCGATTTGATTTCATACCCTTGGTGACAACGCGTCTGGTATTTGTTGGGCTTAAAAACCCATTACCAGAATTGCGCTACAGTGAGCCGAATGATCTCAAAAAGCTGCCCTTGGTTTTGGCTCGTAGTGGAGTTTCGCGCTCACGTGTGAACCAGTACCTCCGTGAGTTAGGAGCGCACACAGCTCGCATAAGTGAAGTGTCTGGCAATGAGGGGATATTGGCGATGGTTCGTCTAGGATGCGGGGTGGGGGTTGTTCCTGAGCTCGTATTGGAGCGGAGCCCATTTAGGAGAGATTTAGAGATTTTACAGAATGCTCCAGAGTTGGAGCCTTATGTGGTTGGACTGTGCGCGTCAAAGAAGAGTCAATCACGAGCCAGTGTTGCCGCCTTATGGGAGTTGGCTCAAAAACGATCTGCAGAGAATTTTTGATAGATGCTTTGGCTGCGATTGTGGCTTGCCATCGGTCTACATCTTGATGACACTCAATGGGTGTATTCACCCAGCTCACCTACAGGCTACGCTTTATTCGACCTCGATCAGACAATTGTCCCATGGGATACCCAGTTATTATTCTGTAATTTTGTTCTAAAGCGTCAGCGTCTTAGGACAATATATCTGTTGGGGTTTATACCATTTTCTCCCTTTGCTAAGTTCCTTGGCCCGGAGACAATGAAGCGTGTTTTCTTGAACTATCTTGCAGGGATGGATGCAGAAGTGTTGGACCAATACGCACGCGAGTTTGTTGACGAGCTTGTACCCGATGGTTTGTATTCTGAAGTGGTTGAAATAATAGAGAAGCACAAAGCTGATGGCTTGCTGACAATACTCAACTCAGCGAGCCCTGAGATCTGGGTGAAATACCTTTCAGAAAAACTGGGTTTTGATCATTACTACGGAACTCAAGTGGTTATCAATAAGAGAGTCACTCTCTTTCCTGATATCGAGGGGATGAATAACAAAGGGGAGGTCAAGATTGGTAGAATGCGTCAGCATTTCCCTGATGACTGGATTGAAGGCGCAATTTTACCCAATAGTTTTGGTTATTCCGATAGTCACGCTGATTTGCCAATGTTGATGCTATGTGAGCGCAATGTGATGGTTCACCCAACTGCTAAATTGCGTGCAAATGGTGAGAAGTTTGGATGGCTGGAAATGAACCCAGTACGGCCAACTCAATCGAAATGGGAATTCGCAGTGGCTTGTGCAAAACAGGCTGTGGGGCTGTATTGATAGCGATCTACACTCACTTTATTGAGCTTGAATTTGCTTGGGTATTTAGGCGGCGTGTGTCCATGGTTCTTCATTGGAAAATAGAATGTGACGAATTTAACACATAATAATAATTCCCAAAGCCGAGATTTCCCTTAAGTACATGCAGCGAGGCGAGCAAACGACCGTGATTTATATTCCTCGGTCATTCGTGTATCGCAAAACCATATATTAACTATGAATAACAAAGTAGTATCATCAATGATCAGCGCAGCAGCCCTCACGGGTTCCGCTTATGCAGGTCCGGCTCCAGTTGTAGTGGAAGAAAAGTCAAACTGCGGTAGCTGGTGCGACACTCTCGAAACAATTGGTACAGTTTATAAAAACAAGGAAAACCCATACATTCAGAAGGTTAAGTTCTTCGGGCGCGCACAAGTCCAATATGGCTATGTGGATGGAAAAGACTCAAACGGTGATAGTTTCAACCAAGATTTTGATGAGTTTCGTCGTCTCCGCTTCGGTGGTGAGGTGAAATTCCTCAATGGTTTTAAACTCAAAGCGAATGCCAACTTTGTTCTTGATGAAAAGCCTAAGGGTGGTGAGCGTGAATTTGGTTACCAGAGCTTTGATCAAGCTAAACTTTCATACACATTTAAAGATCTCTTTAGCATCAAAGAGTCCACAATCACCTACGGTCGCTACAAGGTGGCAGTGGGAGCTGAGCAGCACGCATCTTCTAAGAAAATCAAGACTGTTGAGCGTTCCGCATTGGCAAACAAGCTCACGACAGGTCGCCCAACTGGTGCATCTATCGATTTGAAGAATGATGGATGGAGTGCCACACTGGGTGTGTTTTCAAATGATTACCAGAAGGAGCAAGACGATTTACTCACAGGCTGGGGTGAAAGCGTTGCTATATATGCATCTACAAAATTTGACGTGTCTTCAGGTGGAGTGATTCTGGATGTTATCTACAATGATCAGCAAAACACTGATGATCCATTTCTTTACAAGTGGGCAACATCTGCAGCATACCTCACGTCATATAGTGATTGGGATCTTACATTTAACGCTATTCTTGGTGACAATGGAGACTTTAGTGGCGCACAACGCGAAGGTTTATTCTACGGTTTCACAGCACTTGGCTCTAAAGACATAATCAAAGATAAGCTCGAATTTGTCGCACGTTATTCCTACCAGGGTTCGGAAGGTGACGAAGGTGTGCGTCTGAATAGTCGCTACGTGCGTAGAGCTTCACGTAACACGCCATCTGGTTCGAGTTCTATAACAAGTGGTCGTGGTGATCAGCACCACGCGCTATACGGTGGACTCAACTGGTACCTCTGTGGTGATCAGTCAAAGTTCATGACTGGTTTGGAATATGATAACCTAGACGCTAGTCAGGGAAGTAATATCGCCGCGACTACGATTTGGGCTGCTTATCGTATGTACTTCTAGGTCTTTCCTTTTAGACCAAATCTAAGATTCAATTATTTTAAAATGCACCATCTGGTAAGGTTGGTGCATTTTTTATACCTCTGGCAGATGGTGGAATAGTGAGTATTGTAGGTCTTGCTCCGCAATTTGTGGCAGCTAGTTAGCAGAGCTAAGGTTTTGGCACGTACAGAGCACTGGCAATTTAGAGCATGAATGCTATCTTTGCTATTCCATCTGATAGATATTCTCCAGAGTACATTGTCAATGTGAGGAATGTACACCCCACCTACCACATTATTTTTTGACGCGTTTGGCGTGGTTTTTACCCGAATGGGTATCGTGGCTATTCCTGCTCAAAGTCGGACTTACCTCCAGTCTTGCTGAGGAGGCGAGTATGATCGATGGTGATCGATTTACTCACGGCCTTACACATGTCGTAAATGGTGAGGGCAGCAGCTGAAGCACCAGTGAGCGCTTCCATTTCAATGCCTGTTCTGGCCGAGGTTAGGCAAGTGCACTGGACTCTGACTTGAGTGGTATTGATTGCCGTAATTAAAAATTTACATTTTTCAAGTGGCAGTGGGTGGCAGAAGGGAATCCAGTCGGATGTCTTCTTAGCTGCCATAGTTCCAGCTATGATGGCGGTCTGAAAGACGGGGCCTTTCTTTGATTCAATGTCACCGTCCTGCATGTACTGTATAATTTCCTCACCAAGTGTGAGGATAGATTCGGCAGTGGCTTCACGGCGTGTTATATCCTTAAGCGATACATCAACCATACCTGGCTGATTTTCTTGATCGATGTGGGTGAATTGGTGCATGGATTGATAGTGAGAGTGGATAGCTACCGGGTACTTTCTACATACAATACACAATCGAGTGTGGCAATCGTCAGTTATACTTGTTTTGATGAGCAAGTAATCAATTAATCTTATGCACGCCACGATAAAGCATCTCTACATATCTCCTGATCATAATTATTTTGGTCGCTACGGAAAAGATTCACTGAAGCACCCGATAGTCGAACGCGCATCGCTTGAACTAGTTGCGGGTAGTGGGATTGTGGGTGACCGATTTTTTAACTACGAGACTGATTACAAAGGGCAGATCACATTTTTCGATTCAGCTACATATGAAAAAGTAATTTCAAAATTCAAGATTAAGGATTTAAAGCCAAGCGTATTTCGACGTAACGTGGTAGTTGATGGGATTGACTTGAATAGCCTAATAGGCAAGAGGTTTTCATTCAATGGTATGGAGTTTACTGGATCTTGTGGATGTAAGCCGTGTTTTTGGATGAATGAGGCAATTGCTGATGGTGCTGAAGACTTTCTTAAAGGAAGGGGTGGTTTACGTGCACGAATCCAGCGTGGCGGGACATTGGTCACTGGTGCTACAGATGTTGAAATTTTAGGTGACGTAACCGATGTCGTCTGAATCTCGCTCAAGACGCTATCCTATTACCCAATATCAAAATGGATCAGATGTGCCGTCTGAGGATAGTGTTGCGGTGGAAGAACCACTACAAATAACTCTCGATGGGCATCCAATAGCTGTCGTTATGCGAACTCCGTGTGATGATTTGGATTTAGTTAGAGGGTTTCTTCTAACGGAAGCCATTTTACCAGATCTAGACGGCGTGATGAGAATTGATGTGGACCAAAATAAAAACCACGCTTTAGTTTTCCTTAAGGATGACGTGACAGTTGATTTCCAACGGCATCAGAGAAACCTTTACTCTGCCTCATCTTGTGGAATCTGTGGGAAGGCAACTATTGATTCGATTCGCCAGGATCACCCGAAACTAGGAGGAGCATCCACTGTGTGTAGTAAGGTTTTGCTCAGCTTGCCGGATCGTTTGCGTGATGCGCAGCGAGTTTTCAATAAAACAGGGGGGCTACACGCAGCAGGACTCTTCAGTAATGATGGGACGCTTCTTGTGTTGAGGGAGGATGTTGGGCGGCACAATGCAATCGACAAGGTGTTAGGTTATGCAGCGCAGCAAACAATTTGTCTAAGCGAGGTGATCCTACAGGTGTCTGGTCGAGTCTCGTTCGAAGTGATGCAGAAAGCTCATGCTCTCGGAGTTCCGATTGTTTCAGCTATATCGGCGCCAACAAGTTTGGCCGTAGAATTTGCTCAAGAAAGCGGTCAGACCCTGATTGGGTTTTTACGCCCGCCGAGGTTCAATTGCTACGCGGGCTCTGAGCGCGTGAGTTAGAGTCTTAGTGTTCGGCTAAAGTCTTTGGTGGACCAAGAATTTGTCGTGCTATAATGGCTTGGCGTAGTCCATCTTTGCTTCTAATTTTTTTGCGAATCACGGAGCTGTCGCTCTCACCGATAGTTTTAGATTTGATGGGGTCACCGATGGTCAGCGGAAGCTTCTTAGTTGTCGATTTACCAGCCTTTTCAATGTCAGCTGAACTGTACCTAGGCTGCTGAATTTGCTGAGGGAGTTTTGGTGGTGATGACGGCTTCTCAAGCGGGCGCGTCACTGTCGGTTTCTTGATAGAGGGAGGAGAGATTTGCTTTTGACGCTGGACAATATCCTCACGACTTTCCTCGTAAAGGGACTCGAATATATCTGAGTCATCCTCTTCTTTCTTTGCTATAAGTTTGCCAAAGAGCCACTTGAGAAAGCTAAAGATCATCACGATGATGAATAACACCCCTTGTGCGGGGATGTCAGTTTCTGCAAGTAGCTCTGTGAACATAACTATTAGAACTTTGAAATTATTCTTCGTTGCTTCCGAGTGATTCACGCATCTTTGTGTCAGAATTGACATTCTGATACTTTGCGTAATCCATGACACCTAGGTTTCCAGAGCGGAATGCTTCGGCAATTGCCATAGGGATTTCAGCTTCAGCCTCAACTACCTTAGCTTGCATCTCTTGTGTGCGAGCTGACATTTCTTGTTCCTCAGCAACCGCGGCAGCACGTCTAACTTCAGCCCTTGCCTGTGCAATTTGTTTGTCTGCTTCCGCTTGCTCAGCTTGTAGGCGAGCTCCAATATTGTCAGAAACATCCACGTCAGCGATGTCGATGGAGAGGATTTCAAAGGCTGTGGAGTCATCTACTCCTTTGGAGAGGACTAGCTTTGAGATAGAGTCAGGATTCTCAAGGACTGCTTTATAGGATTCAGCTGAGCCAACTGCAGTCACGATACCTTCACCGACGCGAGCGATGATAGTCTCTTCAGTAGCACCACCGACAAATCCGTCAAGATTTGTGCGGACTGTGACGCGTGCACGGGCATTCACAGCGATACCATCTTTAGCTACGGCAGTGATTTTGTTAGAGCCAGCTGATACTGTCGGACAGTCGATAACCATAGGGTTGATCGATGTGCGAACAGCTTCGAGGACCGTCTTCCCTGTGTCTTTAGTGGCGAGGTCAATGGCACATGCACGGGTGAAGTCGAGAGATATGCCAGCTTTATCAGCAGCAATAAGCGCAAGTACAACATTCGCAATGTCACCACCAGCTAGGTAGTGAGCCTCGAGATAGTCAGTGGTGTATTCGAGGCCTGCCTTGACCGCTGTAATACGACTATCGACTATCAGTTCGAATGGTACTTTTCTTAGCCACATTCCAATAAGTGACCCAAATGCAACGGGCGCTTGGGATAAACGAGCTCGGAGCCATGTTTTGAAAAACTTGAGGATGAGGTATGTGAAAATCAGGCCAGCTAGAAGAATGACGCCAGCAATGATGAAGATGAGTGGGTCTGGAGAGACTATGGGACTTTGAGCTTGCACAAAAAATTGAGAATACATTTTATATATTGGATGATTAGTAGATAGAAAGGAAATCTAGAATTTCTGGGAGTGATTTAGTATTGATGACATCAGATTTAGTGAGCCAGCCTTTGCGGGCTATGCGCACACCGAATGCTAGAAACTGAAGTTGTTCTAACCGATGAGCATCTGGATTGATAGCACATTTCACACCTTTTTCACGGGCCTTATTCCAGTGACGCCAATCCATGTCCAACCGTCGAGGGTTGCTGTTGAGCTCGATGATGGTACCCGTCTCCGCAGCGCAATCGATTATCTTGTCAATATTGACTTTGTATGGTTCGCGGCGCAGAAGAAGTCTACCAGTGAGGTGTCCCAGCATACTGACGTGAGGGTTCTCCATAGCGCGTATAATACGCGCTGTCATTTCCTTTTCAGGAAGTGTGAAGGAGTTGTGTACAGAGGCGACAACGTAATCTAACTGTTTTAAA
>NZ_JBDOPO010000009.1:0-11171 GCF_039830215.1 Rubritalea sp.
CATATTTGAAGTCCAGACTCAACAGCTAGCTATGGATTACTATTAATCTATTGTTCGTAACGTGTTATATCAAACACGCTATCTACTACAATAGGCAACCCCATTGCCATGCCTCAGCCCATACCTTCACCTATTGAGTCAGCCGACTATAGCCTTCTGCATCACCACTTCTGCACTCCAAATAGTGTGACTATTAGAAAACAAACACCAAAGAGTACACTCTCTAGCTTTAAGCTGACCTCTTGATGAGAAGTCTCACAAAGTTTTCATATTTTGGGGGAGGCTTAAGTTTGAATATGTAAGGCCTAATGAAACGGCAAAACAAACATTTTAATAGAAACCTTTCTTAAGGCGTCGAATACACGGCTGATTCAATCACTTTTAGATATTATCAGTTCTTCACAAATGACGATTTAGCACTCAGAGTACCGCCCGTGAGCGACTTACACAAAGCCTTCATCCTCGGAGCCGGACTCGGCACTCGACTGCGCCCCCTAACTGAAACACTCCCCAAACCCCTAATTCCATACTACCACGAGCCACTCATAAACCAGGCCTTACGTCACTGCATCGCGGCTGGAGTCGACTCATTTGCCATAAACACGCACCACCTAGCAGAAGAATGGTTACTGGCATTTCCTGATAAGAAATTTGAATCAGCGTCGCTGGATTTCTTTAAAGAATCTGTACTTTTAGAAACTGGAGGAGGCATTAAGAACATCGCTGATTGGATAGGAGATGAGCCTTTACTCGTTTATAATGGCGACATTCTAACGAACTTAGATCTACATAGTTTGATTCTAAACCATCAGTCATCAGGGAATGTGGCTACGCTGGCACTTTTCTCAGATGGGCCGAACTGCAATGTGGCCGTTGAGGGCGACAAAGTGATAGATCTACGCCACGCGCGCGAACTACATCCAGGAACGCACCAATTCACTGGCATCTATATCATCGAGCCTGAAATACTCGATTTAATCCCTGCCAATAAAAAAATTTCTATCGTCCCCGCCTTTCTAGCCCTAGCTGAGCAAGGAAAAATTGGAGCACACATTTCCGATGGGGCCCAATGGAAAGACCTAGGCACTCGCGAAGAATACCTTGCAGCTCACCTAGATCCACAAGGAGTAGAACTACAACCATCGATCCATCCGAGCGCTAAAATTGCGCCCTGCGCTAAAATTGATCTAAATTCCTGTTTCATTGGACCGAATTGTGTGATTGAAAAGGGCGCAAAACTTCGCAACACCATTGTATGGCCATCCGCAAGAGTAGCCGAACAAGCCGTTTTAGACGGTTGCATTGTTCGCACTCAAGCAGAAGGACACCATCTCAATGAAGAGTTCTAAAACCTTTTAGCTATGCCTACAGACACCCTCCTTACCGCAACTCGTGCCCATCTAAAGCTTGAGCCTACGCACTCGGTCATTATTGAACCCATCGTCAAAGGAGGTTCAGGCCGCACCATCGTGCGTATTTTGCCAAAGGGCTTCCCGACCTACATAGGTATCTATTACACACTAGAACGTGCCGATAACGCAAACTATCTCCCCGTTTCAGTATTTCTTAAAAACGCGAGGCTCAATGTGCCTGAAGTCCTTTACGATAACACTGGCCGGCGTTGTGCTTTGATAGAAGACCTCGGTCAAGTCGATCTACTATCGCTAAAAAATGAACCATGGGAAGTACGTGAGCCAGTCTACCGCTCCGCCCTGACCCAGCTCGACAAGCTCTTTTACACTCGCGCCCCAAAAGATCTCGAATTCCAGCCACCCTTCACTTCTGACCTGTATACTTGGGAGCAAGACTACTTTTACGATAACTTTGCTGAAATCTATTTAGGCATGAGTAGTGGGGAAACCGCGCTATTGCGCAATGATCCAGCCATCAAAAAGATGGCTACTTCTCTCGGAGCTTCAGTACGCCATCTCGTGCATCGTGACTTTCAGTCACAGAACATCATAGTAAAAGACAATGAAGCCTATCTCATTGATTTTCAAGGGATGCGCCGTGGCCGTCAGGAATACGATCTCGCTTCACTCATTTTCGATCCCTACATGGAGCACTCCGCCGAAGAACGTGAGAAAATCCTCGATTTGTGGGAAGACGTCAGCGAGGAACGCCCGATCGATGACATATTCAAAAAATGTGCAACTCAGCGCCTTATGCAAGCGCTAGGAGCCTACGGCAACCTTGTCTCAAACAGAGGTGAAGAATGGTTCGAGCAGCACATCCCAGCTGCATGTCGTTTACTTTCTGACGTGATACGTGGTACCGATGTGGAGCACGCCATTCAGCCAGTACTCGATATTGCTAAGGAAAAATACTAAGCCACCAATCAACCAGCCACTTGTCACTTGTCACTTGTCCGAATAGCTCAGGCATTCATTGTACTCATCTCTACTCTGGTGGGTTCTCTGGCGCTATATATATGGCAACCAACTGGCAAACTACTCTGGGTCGACAACCTAGTATCACCAGTCAGAAATGAGATTTTCGCTATTGGAGGAAAAATCGAGGACAGCACCATAGGAGAAACAAGAGACCGAATCATCCGCAAAATAGCCCATCCAGATCATTCGGCTCTGGATTACGTTATCTGTCAAATTGATGATGACCCAGAGCAAGTCAACGCCTTCGGCTTATACCATCCTGCCGACCTTGCCATCACCTTACACAACCTCAAGGATCAAGGGGTGAAACGCATTTTTTTGAGCACTCATCTACACTGGCCTGAGCTGGAGCCAGAAGAAAACAACACGCTAGCCACAGCCATGCGTAGCTTCGACAGCGTGGTCGTCACGGCACCGTTACGGCGCGCTCTCAGCTCTGAGCCCTTGCCCCCATCTTTCATAATGGCCTCTATTCCTGCATCCGAAGTCATCGGTGGTGCTGAGCGATTCCCCGTGGTCAACAGCCTAGGCATTAGCCAGAATATTGACTTCCCAAAGAATACGTACGCTGGCTTCAATGTACTAGAATCAGAAAAGCCCAATGAATCACTACCTATGGCTGCCCGCTGGGGTGACAGGATCGTGTTTTCATCTGTCCTCTTAGCTCTGATGCAGAAGAGTAAAATCACCCCTAACCAACTCATAGTTCACTCTGGTGAATACATTCGCATAGGTAACTCAGGCAATATCATCCCTATAGATTCATTTGGCCATTTCCATCCAGACCCTAATTTTATAGCTAAAACGCCCGCCCGCCAAAGTACCTCAGCTTTAAGTGGAGAATCTAGTATTATTGGTGCTACCCAGAAAAATGCCATTCTCACAGCCACGGGAGTTAAATCCTCCGAATTTGAAGCCATCGGCGATCCTTACTTTAAGCTATCACAGCTAGCCTATACCCCCCGTGTATCAGGCGCTGAGAAATTGAAGCGCCTTCCCATCTGGCTCGAATGCATCCTCGTTGTCGGCATAGCAATTGTATCTGCTTGGCTACTAGCCTACAGCAAACTGCGCCGTAACACGGCATTCCTTATCAGCCTATTCTCCATTTGGTTCATCTTCCTCATTCTCTACCACGCTCTCCAATACTGGAGCCCAGTTTCAATTCATACTCTCACATTGCTCACAGGATGGCTTCTAAGCATCATCCTCGCCAAACCTGCCCACCGAGCACTGGCATAATCCTCATTCATACACCACCATGTCCATCGAAGCCTTTACCGCAAAAGCCGCCACTCTGATCGAAGCCCTTCCATACCTTCAAGCATTCCGGGGACAAACCTTCCTCATCAAAATGGGGGGATCCGCCATGGAAAACCCAGAATTGGTCAAGCAAGTCATGCGTGATATTGTCTTCCTCGAAGTCGTAGGCGTCAATCCAGTCATTGTCCACGGCGGCGGTAAAGCTATCTCAGCAGCCATGGCTGACGCTGGACTCAAAGCCGAATTCATCGGAGGCTTCCGCGTCACTTCACCTGAAGCAATTTCTATCGTTGAGAAAACTCTCACCGACACACTGAACCCAAGCCTCGTCGAGATGCTCCGCGAATTCGGCGGCAAGGCCGTCGGAGTACCAGGTACAGACGTTTTTATAGGTGAGCGGATCAAAGGCATCAACGGCGACGGCGAGCGCGTCGATATCGGCCGCGTCGGTCAGGTCGTTGGCTCCCAAAAAGAGAAAATGCAGGAAGCACTCAATGCGAATATAGTGCCAGTCATCTCTCCGCTCGCCTCCGAACTTGGAACCGGCAAGCCCCTCAACGTCAATGCAGACCTCGCAGCCGCTGCGCTAGCGAAAGATTTACGTGCCGCAAAGCTCATCTATCTATCGGACGTCCCAGGCCTCATGCAAGACCCATCCAAACCTGAGACGCTCATTCCCTCTATCAATCCCGAAAGTGCCTCAGCTCTTATGAACGACGGCACAATTTCAGGCGGCATGATCCCCAAAATTAATTCTGCCCTCGATGCGTTGAACAACGGAGTCGACAAAGTTCACTTTATCGACGGACGCCAAGCCCACTCCCTACTGCTAGAGATTTTCACTAACTCAGGTATCGGCACAGAGATCACAAAGTAATTAAATAAGCGCTCAGATCCTACAGATCATACTCACATCCGCCGTTTAACACTTGCAGCCTTGGTTGCTGACACAGTAACTCGTTGTTGATAAACCCCACATTATATAGACTGACAATATGTCCAATAACCTTAATAGTTTAAAGAAATACACTACAATTGTAGCTGACACTGGTGACTTCGAAGCCATGCGCGAGTACCTACCGCAGGATGCCACGACTAATCCTTCTCTAATTCTTTCAGCAGTCACTAAGCCTAAATACAGACCTTTACTTGATCAGGCCGTCAGTGAAGTCCGAGCTTCTGGGGCTGTCACCACTGAGGCTATCATTGATCGAACTCTCGTTCTATTTGGACTGGAAATTTTAAAGATCGTTCCTGGCCGCGTCTCCACAGAGGTCGACGCTCGACTTTCTTTCGATACACAAGGAACAATCGATAAGGCTCGTGAATTGATTTCCGCCTACGAAAATGAAGGAGTTTCTCGTGATCGAGTACTGATCAAAATAGCATCCACGTGGGAAGGGATCAAGGCAGCGGAGGAACTTGAGAAAGAAGGGATTCACTGTAACCTCACCCTCTTATTCTCGCTCGCTCAAGCTGTCGCCTGCGCAGAGGCTAAGGTGCAGCTTATCTCACCATTTGTTGGCCGCATTTATGATTGGTATAAAGCTAAAACTGGCCAGGAATACACAGGAGCAGCTGATCCAGGCGTCCACTCTGTACAAGAAATTTACAACTACTACAAAAAATTTGGTTACAAGACCGAGGTCATGGGAGCGTCCTTCCGAAATACCAGCCAGATCACTGAGCTCGCTGGCTGCGATCTATTGACAATTAGCCCTGACCTGCTGGAAGACTTGCAAAACACCACAGGTGAAATCGAGGAAAAAATCAACCAGTCCACAGCCAAGCAAAGCGCCATCGCCCGCATGTCTTACGATGAAAAAGCATTCCGATTCGCCCTCAACGAAGACGCAATGGCCTCAGAAAAAACTGCTGAAGGAATCCGTAAATTCTCAGCGGACATCGTAAAGCTTGAGAAGCTGATTGAAGAAGCTTTCTAGCTCACACTTCTCAGCGAGATAAATCACGTCAAAGCCTGCCGAGAAAATCAGCAGGCTTTTTTGGTTCTCTATAGGGAATCCACATTCAACACGGCTTCAGCCATGCGCATCGCCTTGAAGTTTCCCTTAATTTCGTGGACCCTGTGCAATTTAGCACCGGCCATCCGTCCAAGACTCGTCAGAGCTACTGTTCCCGTGTCGCGCTCCTCCGCTGCGTCCAGGCCGAGCACTGAGCCGATCATTGATTTACGAGAAACTCCCAACATCAGAGGTCGATCATTCACTTGCAAGGAGGAGAGCCCGTGAAGGATCTGTAGGTTATGCTCTACCGTTTTGCCGAAACCTATACCTGGATCAAAACAAATCGACTGTGGATTCACTCCTAATTTCACCAGAGTTCTATAGCGTTCTTCAAAAAATCTTCTCACCTCTCGCAGCACATCCTCATACCTAGGTTTGTCCTGCATAGTATCAGGCCTCCCCTGCATATGCATGACAATCACTCCCACGTCTTCTTTCGCACAGACTTTGGACATACTCACATCCCCCATCAGACCTGTGACATCATTGACAATGTCCACACCCTCTATGATCGCTTGGCGCGCAACTTCGGCCTTACTCGTATCAATCGAGATAAGACAATCACTCACCTCTCGTAGAGCACGGATCACCGGAAGCACGCGCGCTAGTTCTTCTTTTTCAGAAATTTTTGGAGCTCCTGGTCGGGTCGACTCGCCACCAATATCGATAATTGTGGCCCCATCCTGCAACATCCCTATAGCATGCCCAACGGCTTGCTGAGGCTCTACAAAGCTACCCCCATCAGAAAAAGAATCGGGGGTCACGTTGAGAATACCCATGATCAGACCCTTCTCTGTGAAGTCGACTACTCGACGTCGTGTTTTCCAGCGCATGATGTTAGTAAGACATTCTACCTCACTCTGGCAAACTGAAAACTTGAAAGCTGACGAAATTATCGCTTACCTACTCGACATGACCACGATCCCTCGCATCCTCACCCTGATGCTCGCTGTCTACGCCTGCCTCCAAACACCGTTGGAAGCGCAAGGAAAAAGCACCAGCAAGTCAAAGCACCTAGCCCGAATTACAAAAAATCGAGATGGCTCGACCACTGAATTTAAGCGTGATCCAGGGAACACAACCTTGGTCAAACGCACCTATGTCGAGACAGCTAATGGCGAGCAAGTAACTCGCACTCGCACGATCTACCGACGCGACAAATTTGGCAACCTCCGCAGTGGCGCCATTTACGATGGGAAAAACACGAAACTTTTCCGCGTGGTATACGGATACCACGCAGACAGCGGCCGACTGATCGCTGAAAACATGTACGACGCCCGCGTCAGACGCACCAACCCAAAAGACCCAAGCAAGGAAGAACCCGTGCGAGCCACTCGCTACCACTACACAGCTCAAGGCGAACGCAGTGCCCCAATCACGTTCACCTCCCAAGCCGGCCGAACATCTGAAGAACTAATGGGTTGGCTCAACCGCAATAAAGATAAAGGCAGCGACCACGACCGCGACCCATTCAAAAGAGTCCCAGTAAATCCGAACGCCAAACCGCTCGGTAAATAGCTTCTATGCGTCCCTACATTCAACTATTCGTCCTCATTTTTGGAGCTCTCTTTTTAGGCTCTTACCTCTACGTTCAGCATACACTTTCTAGAGTCGCGGATGGCGAACCAGTCAAGTCTGCTAGCGCGCAAGAATACATCGTTGAACTAGAGACCGAGCTCGACCAATTGCGCAGAGACAACGCCTCACTGCGTGCTCTGATCGCTGCAGACTCACCGATTGATATAGAGGATGGCTTACTCAGATTCGTCGAAAAAGATCTTAGCCTCAGTTTTCGGACTCCTCCGATTGCTCTCATGCGCAGTGAAGACGCGATGCGTGAAGCTGCTGGACAACTTTGGCTCGGAGCCTTTGGCGAGGTTGGGCTAGAAATCCGCAGCTATGCCTACGACGTGCTAGGCATCCTGCCTCCTAATCAGAACTTTATCGGCCAAATCATCGCCGCCGAGACCACTGGTGCCATAGGAGTCTACGATCATAGTTCGGCAGAAATATTGCTTACCCCACACTATGACAGCGAGAACGTCCACCACCAAGCTGGTCTCATTCGCCTGCTCGCCATCGCGTTACTGGAGCAACACGCACCGCTGCCAAATCCACTCACCGACGACCAATTCTTCAGCTACCTAGCGCTCCACCGCGGCCGTGCCTCCATGCTGCAAGACCGCTTTTACGCCATCCAAGCCCGCAACATTGGCTTCATCGACAGCTCCGCAAGCGTCGAAGCCCAAGAGCTCTTTAGCGCCCTCCCACCACTCGTTCGCTTCATCACCACCTTCCCTAATCAATTCGGCAAAGACTACCTCGCTAGACTACCAAACAAACAAGCCATCGATCTCGCCATTCGCTCGACTGATACTAGCTGCCAAAGTCTCCTTCTAGGCATTCCACCAAGCGAAACTCCATTCACCCCACAGGAAGGCGAATCAATCCAACTCTCCACCCAGCTAGGAGCCCTCACAATCAAAGGCTTCCTCGCTCAGCTAGAACCCAGCGAACAGGAGCTCATAACCGCCCTAAAGGCCTACCACAGCGACACTCTCACCATCAGCACCGAGGGTGGAAAATCAGCCAGTACCAGTTGGACACTCAGCTGGAAGTCTGCCGATTCGGCTGCCGCTTTTCATAAAAAGGCCAAAGCGATCACAAACTCTCTCCCCACACCCCCAAATATCACTCTCGACGGGTTAAACGTCACTTTAAAAATAGAAGAACCCCTAAAGGAATCTTGAAAACTTCAGCAGATGGCACCAGTTTCTCGTCTACTTCTTAACTGCGATCTGGCCCACCTTCTTATCGGTTCACTTTTTCAACGCATCGCCCAGGGATGAACAGCGCTGAGGTTGCAGAATCAGACTAACCAGACATTTTCGAATAAACTTTCCTACCGGCCAAATCGCGAAATTCGTGTGGTTCAAAGAGAGAAATGTTTCTGTGTGCTGAGAACGAGGAAGCCATGTCACGCGAGTCAAGCCGAGCCATCCTCAGAGCTATGTCGTGCGACTCGCACCCTAAAGGGTATTTAGCTTAGATAGGGCCTAAAGGATTTTGCCCTATTTCCTATGCATCGCGGTAGAAAGCTCTGCACCTAACCTAGCTTTTTCCGATTCGTCAAAATACGCGGCATTCATGGTAAAGCTGCTTCATCACTCCAGCCCTTTCAAACTTTTCTCATTTTGGGCGCCGCCCCCCTCGTTCAGGCCGGAAACTGGAGGCATCGCCCCACTATCCGCTTGACCTTGGCGGTTACTGGTAAATAGTCCTACCAGCATCAGAGTATTCTCACTTTTCTTCTGACAGTTAGGCCACGTGACCTGCGTAGCATAATGATGGCTCAGGCCGCACCCTTTTCCCATTTTTAGCAATTCATAACTTTTAAACATTAATGTTCGCAAAATTTTTTGGCTGGCGCTCCCGAGATATCGGGATCGATCTAGGCACTGCAAACACACTCGTAACCATTAAAGACCAAGGCATCGTGCTGCGTGAACCCTCTGTTGTTGCAGTCAAAGCGGGTACTAACCACGTGCTAGCTGTGGGTGACGACGCCAAACGCATGCTCGGCCGTACTCCAGGTGACATCGTTGCGATCCGCCCTCTCAAGGATGGGGTCATCGCCGACTTCGAAGTCACAGAAGCCATGCTTCGCCACTTCATTCGCAAGGCAAACAACCGACGCCGCTCTAATCCACGTGTGGTGATAGCGGTGCCCTCAGGTATCACCGAGGTGGAACGCCGTGCTGTGCGGGAGTCTGCTGAGCAAGCTGGCGCACGTGAGGTTTTCCTCATCGAAGAGCCAATGGCAGCGGCAATTGGCGTGGGACTTCCGGTACAGGACGCATCAGGAAATATGATTGTCGACATCGGTGGTGGCACAACTGAGGTCGCTCTGGTCTCGCTCGCTGGTATTGTTTACAGCCGATCAGTCCGCACCGCTGGTGACGAAATCGACGAAGCCATCATTTCCTACATGAAGCGCGCCTACAATCTGATGATTGGTGAGCGCACTGCTGAAGAGATAAAGATCCGCCTTGGCTCAGCCTACCCACTTCCAAAGGAAATCACTATGGAAGTAAAGGGCCGCGACCTCGTTGCGGGGCTTCCTAAGACGATGAAAATTTCTTCTGAAGAGATCCGTGAAGCAATCTCTGACCCAGTGGCGACTATCATAGATGCTGTCCGGACGACGCTTGAGCGCTGCCCACCAGAATTGGCTGCAGACTTGGTTGACCGTGGACTCGTTCTCGCTGGTGGTGGAGCTCTACTCAAGGGGCTCGACAAACGTCTCAAGGAAGAAACCGGGCTGCCGGTTCATATCGCGGACGATCCCCTCAGTGCCGTGGCCGAAGGAACAGGAAAGTCTCTACAAGAGATCAATCTTCTGCGCCGCGTGACCAACATGGACTAACTTTTCTACAAAGCCACAAGACTTTGCTAACTAGACCTTCCATTTTTGACACTCAGCTAGACGTCGAGCGTCTCAATGTCTCAGGTCAATCCAAATCGCGTGGTCGATATAATTCGTAGCACATGAAGCCACTGAATCTCATCACCCTTCTTTTATTCCTTGCGGGAGTCGCCTGGGCGCTAACTCGCAGCGAGGAAGGTGTGCGCCAGATTCAGCGGACCTACTACGCAGCCGTCGGCCCATTTTTAAAGAGTGGTGCCACTTTAGAGACCAAGGCGAGAGCCTTCACCGACGAAGTAGAACACTCAAAGACAGTCATTGCCAAGCTTGATGCGGCAGAGGCTGAGCTGGTGAAGCTTCGTACTGAAGCGTCCCACCTTCGAAAGCTCGAAGAAGAAAACATTCAACTACGTTCTGCGCTCAAGTTCCAGCAACGTTCCCCTTTCAGCGTAAAAGCTGCAAAACTCATACGCCGCAAGCCTGCGACATGGTGGGAGACCATCACCATAGATCGTGGGCTAGAGCATAAGGTGGAAGCCCAGCTTCCTGTGCTCGCTGCAGAAGGCCTCGTTGGCAAGGTAGACCGACCGAACAACGAGACCTCCACCGTGATTTTGCTGACTGATGAGAAGTGCCAAGTATCTGCAAAGATAAAAGGATCTCAAGAAGTTGGCATCCTCAGCGGTCAGCGCGCGCAACATGGAGACACACCAATGCTCCGTCTGCGCTATCTGTCCAAAGAGGCTAAGATAAAACCCGGATCCACTGTCGTCACGACAGGCCGTGGCGGACTCTTTCCCGCTAATATCAACCTCGGTACCGTTGTGTCTTCAGAGGTGGGTGCTATTGATGCGGAAGCACTGGTGAAACCTGCAGTAGACTTCGCGGCCTTAGATACCGTATTCGTCCTGCTCGGGCATCAGTGAACCAGTGATTCGATACCACATTAGCCTCTTCATTCTTGTATTGGTTGCCTGCATATTGCAGCAATTCATACCTGCTGTGACGGCCTTGTTCGATGCTCGTATACTGCTGCTGCATCTTGTATTCCTTTGTAGTGCCGTC
>NZ_JBDOPO010000135.1:0-2543 GCF_039830215.1 Rubritalea sp.
TTTCCAGCCCGAAGGGGGGCTATCGACAAAACGAGCTATGCTCGCAAATTTAAAGAATCAATAACTCACACACCGACAACGGGAGTTGCCGGAGGTGCCCTTAACTCAAAAGTCAAAACTGCTCAGCCAGACTTTGAAGGTTAGCATAGAGTTGGTAAACTAAAAGCTCCCTATATTAAATGTCACAAAGCTGTTCAATTTCCTCAGTTTTAGTAGATCTTCTTCTAGCTATGAGAGTCTAACTATGAGCGTGGAATATCTCGGTACCATCCGTTTACTCCATGAGCTTTATCTGATCGATCCCTGCCTCGTCAGCCGCCGATTTTTCGTAGCTCTTCTGCGAGACCATTCCATTATTTTTAACTGCAAAAGGCTGCAAAGACTGAGGCGCATGATGGGTGGAGAAGCTATTCATTGTAAGCCTCTAACTGGTATTCCAGACAAAAACCACTACAAGTAGCCTTACTTGCTAAGAAATCTAACAGTGAGTAGACCTGACCAATTGAGTGCACCGATATCACCTATGTCCCGATGCCTCATGGGGCGCTTACCTGTGCACCGTGGAAGATAGCAAGGTCACGCCTTCAAATCCCTGCGAACGCAAATCTGAAACCACTATCAATCCACAGGAGCAAGACGACTCTTAGCCCCCATATTAGCCAACCATTTTCGCAGCTATACACTTCATAAAGAATTTATGCTTAAGAAGCATAAATAAATAGCCAACTTCCTAATGCGCTATCTTCTACAGACTCAATTTTCGCACATCGCTGACCTTACCCGCGACAGCTGCAGCGATAACCATTGCTGGGCTCATTAGTATGGTACGACCTGTTGGCGACCCCTGACGGCCTTTGTAGTTACGGTTAGATGAACTCGCACAGATTTGATCACCAACCAATTTGTCTGGGTTCATAGCGAGGCACATGGAACAACCAGCGAGACGCCACTCGAAACCAGCTTCGCGGAAGATGTCCGCGATACCTTCTTGCTCACATTGGTGCGCCGTGATCTGAGATCCAGGCACTGCGATAGCTTTCACGCCATCAGCAACCTTATGGCCTTTAAGTATATCAGCTGCAGCGCGGAAGTCGGAGAGGCGACCATTGGTGCAGGAACCAATGAATGCTACATCGATCGGGATCTCGCTCACTGGAGTGCCTGCCGGGAGCTTCATGTACTCGAGAGCTTCGTCGATACTCGTCTTTTCTTCATGAGTCTCAGCCTTTGCTGGATCTGGGATAAGCTCGGAAACACCGACTCCGTGATCTGGGGAAATACCCCAAGTTACTGTTGGCTCAATGTCTTCTGCAGAGAAATCTACCACGTCGTCGTAGTCGGCATCTGCGTCGGATGCGAATAATTTCCACTGCTCCACAGTTTCGTCCCAATCCGCTTCAGATGGAGCGTATGGACGACCTTTGAGGTAATCGAAAGTTGTTTGATCTGGGTTCACATAACCACAACGCGCACCACCTTCGATGGCCATGTTGCAAACAGTCATCCGCTCTTCCATACTCATGTTGTCGAACACGTCACCACCATATTCGTAAGCAAAGCCGATTCCGCCTTTAGCTCCGAGGTGACGGATGATGTGAAGTGATACGTCCTTGGCATAAACACCAGGCTTGAGCTTACCATTCACGTTCACGCGGCGCACCTTGAGTGCTGCCATCGCAAGTGTCTGAGTTGCTAACACGTCACGCACCTGAGTGGTTCCAATACCAAAGGCGATCGCGCCGAATGCTCCATGAGTCGCCGTGTGCGAGTCACCACAAACAATAGTGGTTCCCGGCTGGGTGATACCCTGCTCAGGTCCGACCATGTGGACGATACCCTGCATGCCAGTGTTGAGTGAGAAATATTTGATTCCGTATTGTTCGACGTTTTTCTTAAGCTCATTGATCATTCCCTCAGCGAGGTTGTCTTCAAATGGCTGAACTTGGTTCGTCGTTGGCACAATGTGGTCAACGGTGGCAAATGTGCGGTTAGGAAATTTAACACCTAGTCCCAGATCACGGATCATACCGAAGGCCTGTGGTGAGGTAACTTCGTGAATCAAGTGCGAGCCGATGAACAACTGCGTGCGTCCATCTTCTAAGATTCCAACGCTGTGTGCGTCCCATGTCTTTTTATAGAGTGTCTTTCCCATAACTGTGTCCGTCATTGCGGCGGACGGTGAAGATGTACAAGTTTCAGCAGAAAGTCAAAACCGATCGCGTAAGTTGCCCCCTTTCGCCCCCAACTGTCAGTACGCTACATTTTTAGCCTATTGCTTCATCTCCGACCCCGTGTAACACGCATCCTCGAAATTTTCTTAAAATAGTTCAGTCATTCTCTTCCTCCTGACCACCGCAGTTGTCGGCTTGCATAGGCTCTCTTTGCATCAAAAAATCTTATAGATGGTGCCAATAAGACAAATTGGAAACCTCAGGTTCAAGAATTCAAAACGCACTCAACTAACACACCTCGGCACAATATTTCATCATCAAACCATGAACACATAAAAAAATTGTAGCTGCCAATGTCACCGAAAACCTTCC
>NZ_JBDOPO010000156.1:0-11148 GCF_039830215.1 Rubritalea sp.
CATTCCTATTGAGGCGAAACCCCACATGATGAGTATATTCCAGCGGAAGATGGCGATACTTGAACGCTTAAATGGATGTGCCAAGCAGAGGAAAAATGCGGGTGCTAGGATGAGGCCTCCGAGGTAATTATGTACATTGGAGATCTGTAGGAGTGTTGATTGAACTGTCCTTATTAGAATCCCTTGAACACTGAAAGCTGTGGAGTCAACCTGTCGCATAGCGTTATCTGCCGCCCCCCCAGCACCATGGATTGCATGGAATGCGATTCCTTGAGCTTCTCCAGTTTGTGTCCAATTGTAGATGATTGGTCCGGATACAAATAAAAGCATTATGAGCGCTAACCCAACAGCGATGAGTCCTCGTGGTCGGAAGTAAAAGCAGGCAAAAATCAAATAACCTATGAAAATCCATAAAGTCATCCAGTGAGAAAGAGCTAGAAGGCCGAAGAAAAATCCGGAGAGTAATGCGGGGATGAGTGGTTTACGCTCGGCCTCTTGAGCCTCTACAGCTCGCCAAACAAGATAAACAGCAGCGGAAAATAGTGTGAGCATGAGCATTTGCGGGAGCCCAGCTTGTGTGATCTTCCACATGTACTCAGAGAAGACCATGATTATGGCGACTGTGGATGCTATTTTGGTGTCAAAAATCCTTGATATCAATAGGTAGTTAATGCCTATGGCAATAAGGAAGAATGTTGCGCAAGTGATTGCTATGAATTGGTCTAGCTTATAAATTTTGTCATTCACCTCCATTTTATGATTCTTAAAATCATCGGCGCCCACCATTTTCAAGACGCCTGCATAGACAAGTATGTTTAGAGGTGAATGATAGGTTTCAGCCACTTGCAAGAGGTTGACTTCTTTGTCGTTTTCTAGCAGCTGTTGGAGTGCAAAAGGTCGAATAAATTGTGTGCTAAACCCATTTCCTCGAGCTACTTCACGCGCTACTTGGGCTTGATCAATACCAGTCTTGCTGGTGAGCCCATCAAAGCTAAATATTGTGTGAAGCATAAACATGCCGATGAGGAAGACAGCGAAAATGGCACGGCGGAAAAAGTTGCCAGAGTCTAATGCGTTTTTTGCGTTCATCTAGTGAGGTTAAGCGTCGAGCTCTTTGAGTTTGCGTTGGAGTGTGCGACGGCTAATACCTAGCAGTTCAGAGGCAGCAGTGCGATTATTATTTGTGTGTTTCAACGCATGCTGAATAGTTTCAGACTCGAGGCTGTGTAGATTGAATTGGCTAGGCTGCGTTGGTGCAATCTGATAGGAGTCTTGTTTGCCGACACTTTTGTCATTTGCTGGGGTTGTTTGTATGAGTGATGAGCCAGATTGTATATTTAACGGTAGGTGACTGGGCTCGATGCTTGAGCCGTTACACATAACGATTCCGTGCTCCATGGCAGTCCGTAATTCTCGGACATTACCTGGCCAGTTATAGTGTTGGATGAGTCTGAATGCTTCAGGTGTGATGGATGTTACCCGCTTATTGTTCTCATGGTTGAACTCTTTAAGGAATGCATTCGCAAGAAGCACAATATCTTCTTTGCGTTTATGTAATGGAGGGAGTGTCATCCTTACTACGTTGAGTCTAAAGAATAGGTCTTCTCGGAAATCTCCTTTTGATACCATTTTTGCCAAGTTTTTGTTGGTGGCGGTGATTACTCGAACGTCAATTTTGATTGCTGAGTTTGATCCGACGCGCTCAATAGTTCTCTCGGAAAGCACTCGAAGTAGTTTCACTTGTGTTGCTTGATCAATTTCTCCAATCTCATCAAGAAATAAGGTGCCTCCGTTAGCTTGCTCAAACCGACCTATGCGTTTTTGGCTTGCTCCAGTGAACGCGCCTTTTTCATGACCGAAAAGCTCACTCTCGAGTAGCTGCGGTGAGAGCGCTGCGCAGTTCACTGTGATGATTGTGTCTTTAGGTCGCCCACTGAGTGAGTGGATTGCATTGGCTACAACTTCTTTTCCTGTACCCGACTCCCCTTCGATAAGAACTGTGGCTTTAGTAGGGGCGATCTGAGTGATCATAGCGTGAATTTGAGCCATGGCTGGAGAGTTGCCTATGAGAGGCTCAAGCCCATGTGGCTGCTTACCTACTTTTTTGCGTAACTCTTGATTTTCTGACTCTAATTTCTGATTGTTGGATTCGAGTGATTTACTGCGTAGAGCTCGTTTAATCATCAGTTCTAACTCATCAATGTTGAGGGGTTTTGTGACAAAGTGCCAAGCACCACGACGCATTGCCTCAACTGCTGTGTCGACGGAACCGTAGGCTGTCATCATGATGGCAACAGGTCGGTGAGGCTGCTTGAGGATGTCATCCAGTAGATCCATGCCGCTATCTCCACCCATGCGTAAATCTGTAAGCACGAGGTCGATTTTTTCTGATTTAAGAACATTCTCAGCCTCTCGTATGTCGGATGCTACGTAGCAGTCAAACTCGTCTTCAAGAGCCATGCGTAGGCCGTCGCGGGTTGATTTTTCGTCGTCGACGATGAGAATGGTGGCATCCATAAGGGTGATTTACTCGAGTTCGAGGTCGATGATTTCTGGTTGGTTATCTGGAAGTAGGCGTAGTTGGCGTTCTTCACGAGGGATGTGGATTCTCACCGTTGTTCCTTCGTTGACTTCGCTTTGAATCTCTATTTCACCACCGTGCTCGCGAATGATACGCCTAACAACAAGCAGGCCAAGACCAGTGCCGGAGCTTTTTGTTGTCTTATAGGGTTCATAGAGGGAGCCCATGTGTTCAGGTGAGATCCCTGAGCCATTATCACGAATACTAAGTGTTACCTCGTAATCTGAGTTCTCAGTATCTATCCATAGGTCGCCTCCTGATGCTGGGAGAGCCTGTGCGGCATTTCGAATGAGGTTGTACAGAGCTTGTTGGATCTGATCGGCGTCTAGATTTAGGAGTGGTAGGTTGTCGGCTAGGTTTAGGGTAACCTGAGCATGCCTACTTTGAAGCTCAGCTTCTAGTGTGCTGAGTGTGGTTTTTAAGATGTCGTGTAGTTGTCGCTTCTCTTTAACGGGGGAGGTGGGGCGAACCGCATTCAGGAATTGTTTGAGGATTGAGTCCAGTCGCTTGATTTCGCCTTGGGCAGTCGTGAGGAGTGAGCCAAGTTTAGCTTGATCGCCTTTTGGTAGTTTGCGTAATTTTCGCTGCATAAGCTGCAGGTGGATATCGAGCGAGTTGAGAGGGTTTCCGATTTCATGAGCCACTCCTGCTGCTAGCAATGTGAGGGCATTGAGCTTTTCGCTCTCTAAGAAATCTGCTGCCTCTTGCTGTGATTCTGTGACATCTCTAACGAGCATAACGTAGCCCAGATGTTCGTTCATCTCCACGACATGACCTTTTATTGGTGATGTGTAAAAATTAAGGGTAAGGTGTTCTGGGTAAAAAACTTCCAGATCCCTGTTCGTGACGGTGTCGGGGCTTGCGATAGAATTCCAATCAAATCCACGAATAGCGGTATTGATGTGTTGACCAATACTTCTTTGCTGATCGATACCGAAGAAATTGAGTACCGATTGATTGGCAAATGTGATGATTCCTTCGGGTGATAAAATAAATAAGCCCTCTTTTAGAGCTTCAAACACATTCTCTAAAAAGCCCTTATCACGCACAAGGCGACTCACTAGATTTTGGACCTCACTGGGGGAAAATCTATCTAAGCGCGTGATGAGCTTGTCTAGGAAGCCGTCTTTCATCTATAGTGTGCTAATGGAGGTTATTATAGTGTGTATCAATTTTCCAGACAAGAACTGTGCGCGACAGATTGGCACAGCGCTGATAGAAAAGCAACTGGCGGCATGTGTCAACATCATCCCAGAGATTGAGTCAATCTATCGCTGGAAAGGGAAAGTCTGTGCTGAGAAAGAGGTGATGGCGATGGTGAAAACAACATTAAGTCGCTATAAACAACTTGAAAAATACGTGCTGGAGAGTCACCCCTACGATGTGCCAGAGGTGGTCAGTTTTCCTTTAAATAAGGGATCAGAGACTTACCTTAATTGGGTACATGATGAGATGGAAGGGCACCACTAGGGAAAGCATCTAGTAGAGAGTTCTGCGAGGTTCTTCGGGGGGTTGGACGGGGTTCGTCTGCGGGGCTCTTTCTTCCATGATCTCGAAGTCACCCTCTTCACAGCAACGAACAAACCCTTCAGTGTAACCTTTCAGTTGGTCCCAGACTCTGCGAATGTCTTCTGACTCATTTTTAGTTATGGAGTTATCCAAAGCAGCTGCGGAAATTTGATTGAGAAGGTTCGAGAATTGGCTCACGATCTCGTTTGTAGCTGGGAGGTATTGAAAGCCTTTTGTGCAATGGATCTCTGGGTTGCGCACGAAGTACCCGCCGCATTGTTCAGCGAGATGCTCAATAATTGCGTGATGGCCGGTGAGTTCAAATATGTTTACAAGTCGATCGATTGGATTCCTACTGCCCGATCCGAGACTAGACTGGTCTTGAGCCCACTTATAGACGAGAGAGAGTGAGACGCCTAATTCTGAGGCGACAACCTTTGGTGAAGTTTCTTTAAAAGCAAACTTGAGTACTTCGTGAGATTCCATATGCCTGTTCTAGGTTGATATATTTCCTTTTCAAGGATCATATTTAAAGAGTCGGTTCTAGACTGCTGGCAAGGCTTGTGAAATGGTGGGTGTAGAACTTAATTGACTATGAAGACTATCCATGTAGCTGCAGCCAGTGTGAATCAAACACCGTTAGATTGGGAGGGGAATTTATCAAGAATTCTAGTGGTGCTTGATGAGGCTAGAGCAAAAGGGGTGCAGGTGCTATGTTTACCTGAATTAGCACTAACAGGTTACGGTTGTGAAGATGCTTTCTTGATGCCGAATACGATAGATTATGCTGAGGATGCATTAGCGAGCTTGGTAGAAAGTAGTTCGGGCATGGTGATTAGCGTGGGGTTGCCGTGGCGTCACAATCACGCACTATTCAATGTAGCAGCAGTTATTGTTGATGGTGAACTACTAGGGTTAGTCGCAAAACAACACTTGGCGGGTGATGGACTTCATTACGAACCTAGGTGGTTCAACTCTTGGCCGCGTGGTGAAGTGACTGTCACGGAATGTCTGGGCCAAGAAGTTATGTTAGGTGACCTGTTGTTTGACGTTGGGGGGGTGCGATTTGGATTTGAAATCTGTGAAGACGCATGGTCGGCAACGCGTCCAGGTGCTTCTCTCGCAGCATATGGCTTAGATTTATTATTGAATCCGAGCGCTAGTCACTTTGCTTTTGGTAAGCAACGCTTACGTGAGAGATTCATCAACGAGGGGGCAAGAAGTTGCGGCTGTGCTTACCTCTACGCAAATTTGTTGGGGAATGAATCTGGTAGGGTTGTTTTTGATGGTGGGCCGATGATTTCAAATCAAGGTGAGCTGGTGGCTCATGGTAGGCGATTTAGTTATAAAGATTCCACGCTCACCTCAGCATTGATTGATCTAGAGGTGAATCGCAGTAAGGTGGCATCAACGGCAAGCCGTATAGTAGAGGTTCAGGATCCAGTGGGCCTAGTTATGTCGGATTGGCAACCGAAGTTCCTGCGGTCAGCTCCAAGTTCACAAGTTGATCGCCCTATATTGCGGAAGGAGGAGGAATTTGCGCATGTTGTTGGCCTGGCTCTATTTGATTACATGCGTAAGAGTTTCTCTCAAGGGTTCGTGGTATCGCTAAGCGGTGGTGCAGACTCCTCCGCTGTGAGTTGCTTAGTTGCGATTGGATTGCGTCTTGCTATTGAGGAATTAGGTGAGGCAGGTGTGCGTGAGCGATTAGCTCATGTGATGTTAGCTGAAAATAGTAATGAGTGGATGAGCCAGCTGCTTGCCTGTGTGTACCAAGCTTCGGAGCATAGTGGAGATGCAACTGAGCTTAGTGCTAAAGAGTTAGCTGAAGGCCTTGGAGCGGATTACCAGAGTTGGGTGATAGCGCCATTGGTTGAAGGGTATACGTCAATGGTGAGTGGAGGGCTGGGCCGAGATCTCACTTGGGCGAAGGATGATCTAGCTCTGCAGAATATCCAAGCACGTGTACGATCTCCCGGAATATGGATGCTAGCCAATGTTCGAAAATCACTTCTACTGGCAACGAGTAATCGATCTGAAGCGGCCGTGGGTTATGCAACAATGGATGGTGATACTTCAGGCGGGCTGAGCCCGGTTGGGGGTATTGATAAAGCTTTCTTACGTGAATGGTTAGTTTGGCTTGAAACTGAAGGATCTGAACTCGTTCAGCCGATTCCAGAGTTGAAGTATGTCAATAGTTTGCAGCCGACTGCCGAGTTGCGCCCGTCTGATCACGGTCAGACGGATGAGAGCGACCTTATGCCTTATCCAATCCTGGATGCTATTGAGCGAGCTGCAATTAGAGATAAGCGTGCTCCATTGTCTATTTACATACTCATTCGAGAGCATTTCTCTGATTATTCGGCGGAGCAGCTGAGGGCTTGGGTTCTCAAGTTTTTCCGACTCTGGTGTCGCAATCAATGGAAGCGTGAGCGTTACGCTCCATCATTTCATGTGGATGATGAGAATTTAGATCCTAAAACGTGGTGTCGTTTTCCTATTTTATCGAGTGGATTCACTGCGGAACTGCGGGACTTAGAAAAATATAATGGTTAGTAATCCGTAAAAAATAGGCGCGCTAGGACTCCCCTAGCGCGCCTATTTTATAGATTAGAATACTACAATTAAGCTTTGATGGCTGCAACAATTGCTGCGCCCATTTCAGCTGTGCCAACTTTTGCTTCAGAATTCGCGCCTGTGTAGAGGTCACCGGTGCGGAGTCCTTGGTCGATGACAGTATTTACAGCTTTGTCGATCGCGTCGGCAGCTTCGTTTTCTCCTAGTGAGTAGCGGAGTAACATAGAAGATGATAAGATCTGTGCGATTGGGTTAGCGATACCCATGCCTGCGATGTCAGGAGCTGAACCACCAGATGGTTCATACATTCCATGGTAGAGGCCATTGTCTTTCTGGTTACCTAGTGATGCAGATGGGAGCATGCCAAGAGATCCTGATAGCATAGCCATTTCGTCAGAGAGGATATCACCAAAAAGGTTTCCAGTTACGATGACATCGAATGAGTTAGGTTGCTTGATGAGCTGCATTGCAGCGTTATCCACGTAGAGATGGGAAAGCTCAACTTCTGGGAACTCTTTAGCCATTTCGGTTACCACTTCACGCCACAGGATGGAGCACTGGAGCACGTTGGCTTTGTCCACAGAGCAAAGTCGTTTATCTCGAGCCATGGCAGCGACAAATGCGACACGACAGATACGCTCGATTTCATGCTTACTGTAGACCATTGTGTCGTGAGCTGTTGGATTCTCTTGCTTGTCGTCACGTCCTTTCGGTGTGCCAAAGTAGATTCCTCCTGTGAGTTCTCTGACGCAGAGTACATCGAAGCCGTGGGGTATAAGCTCGTTCTTGATAGGTGATGCGTGCTTTAGAGCTGGGAGGCAAACACCTGGACGAAGGTTAGCATAGAGATTGAAGTGCTTGCGAATTGGGAGGAGGGCGCCCCGTTCAGGTTGGTCGTCCGGTGCGAGGTGCTCCCACTTCGGACCACCAACAGATCCAAATAAAATGGCGTCGGCTTGCTCGCACGCCTCGACTGTCTCCTTAGGAAGTGGGCAACCTTTAGCGTCGATAGCAGCACCACCCACGAGACATTCTTCTGTATTCACAGTAAAGCCAAAGTGGTCCGATGTGACCTGGAGAACTTTAAGGGCTTGCTCCATAACTTCTGGGCCAATTCCGTCTCCTGGGAGCACGGTGATGCTGTGATTGCGGTTCATGTCACGGGGTTTAGCAAAGCTCTCGACTCTTGAGAACCCTCATTTTAAGAAATCTTCTGTCATATTATAATTGTACTTATGGCAGTGAGTATTCACCTTCCGCTGCGTGGATCCTTTTCTTTTAAATACCTTTCTGATTTTAGCTGGTTTTGTGGCGCTGTATTTTGGTGCCGAGTGGTTAGTCAAAGGGGCGTCGGATATAGCCATAAAAATAGGAATCTCTCCATTGGTTGTAGGTTTAACTGTGGTTGCATTAGGAACCAGTGCTCCTGAATTGCTGGTTTGTCTTGAAGCCAACGCGGACAACCAGCCTGATGTGGCACTCGGAAATATAATCGGATCGAATATATGTAATATAGCTTTGATTCTAGGCGTTGCGGCAGTGATGAGGCCGATTGTGATCCATAGGCAAATTATACGTAGGGAAATGCCTATTTTGATCGTATTTACCTTAGTGTTTATCGGGATGCTCTGGAATGGTAGTGTGGCACGTTTTGAGGGGAGCCTTCTATTTATGGGGGTGTTGATTTATGTGGTCTTCAGTATCATGCAATCCAGAAAAGAGCAGGGACAGGATGATTATGGTGAGTTTAGTGCTGAAGAGGTTGCGTTAGTTAAAAAGTCGGGAGCTAAGATGTTAATTTTGAGTATAGGGTATATTTTGGCTGGCTTGGTTGTACTGAAGTTTGGTTCTGAGTGGTTAGTTCATGGTGGAGACTATGTGGCTCGTGCCATGGGGATTGATGAGGCTATTATCGCGCTATTCCTTTTTGCTTTCGGTACGTCACTGCCAGAGTTAGCCACCTCAATCATCGCGGTACGCAAGGGGGAGGGAGATATTGTTACTGGGAATGCGATTGGATCGTGTATCTTCAATATCTTAGCGGTGATTGGTGTTACCGCTATGGTTAAGCCTATTGCAGAGGGTGAAATCGAACTTCTTGATAAAATGGTGATGCTGGGTGCTACTGTAGGAATTTTCCTCTTTATGTGGAGTAAAATGCGTTTGAGTAGAATTGAAGGTGTGATTCTTTTGGCTTGCTACGCAGTCTACAGCGTTGTCCGCTATAATATAGGCTAATAGAGAGCTTAAGTCATCTCACGCATAGGTCTTACCCGCTGCCAGTTCAGCGAACTCGATTGCGACAGAGGTGGTTGAATGTAGTATGTTTTCGTTGGGCTATCGATATAGCTCTGATTGAAGTGGGGTACCGTTGGGCTTCAACTCGTGCTCTCTCGTGGTGAGTTACATCATAAGCAGTGGCCTCTCCCAAAATAAGATTTGAGATCTTACAGAACGAAATAGCTGTGGGTGATGGGTTTAGTATCAGTTTCCCACCTGTGTTGTAAATTTGCGCGATGCTTGGATGTGGCTGTGAGATCACTGGTGCGTTGCGACCAACAAAAAAGCCCCGCAGCAATTAAGCGCAGGGCCTTTTGGTATGTGAATTCTGTAGAAGTTAGCTGGTTAGGCTGCGTCAGTGATCTTCTTGGCTTTCTTTAAAGTTGTCTGGCTTAGCTTACCGTTGACACGGCGAGAGTTGTCGACCAACTCCTTAAGCTCCTTAAGGCATTCGTCTGCAGCTTTCATGGCTTTACGTGGACCGCCATACTTCTTGTCTGAGAAGTATTTCGTGAAAGTTGTCCCAGCACGGCTAAGACATAATCTCCAACCTTGGAAGGCTGTGGTTTCGTATGTGAATCGTGTTAAATTCTTTTTTGATTTCATGTGTGTGTATCGGTGGGTTAGAAATACCTTAGATCTAACAGTTAAGCGTATTTCTAACTAAATGTCAACTCTTCTTCAATTTGTAAGTGTCTTTAAATCAATGATTGATCGTTTGGTGTAGCGGTGTGCGGCGAGTGTGTTAGACGATAAATCCATTACACACCAATGGTTTTTAAGTTTCTCCTTCTGTTTAACCGCCAAATGTGTGACCGGAATAAACACAGCAAAACAGGTTTATGTTTTTTTACACAATAAGATGTTGTAACATTATGGTACTCTTACATTTGTTGAGTAACTCCTCTAGCCATGAGTTGCTGACTTCAAAATCCTGAACTGTACAGACAACTTGTATGTGAAGCCACTGAGGTGAAGTTCTCAGTTGTAAAAAACATCTTGCAGGAGGCCTTTGTGCAGTTGGTGTTATTCGTAAAAAGGAAACGCCTACCATTCCTACTCTGAATAGAAAGATAAGTAGCCCTGTGCGCTTAAGTAAATTTCAAGCCCACACAGTCAATCGAAGTTGCATCACAAAAAGAGGAGGGTCGGCGTTGTTTCGCCAGTGTTAGGTTACATTGCACTCTATTGAATGCGGATACACAGCAGTTTTACGGTGTCACCCTATAGATGCGCACGAGAGGAATCGAACCTCCACGCCCTAAGGCACATGAATCTGAATCATGCGCGTCTACCAATTCCGCCACGTGCGCACACAGCTAATAGAACTTAAACATAGTACGATAGCGGTGAAATTAGCAAGTATGATTTAGTTTAAAGTGGGGCCGGGTATTGCTAGATGCATGTGTCTTGTGGTGCATGCGCGTTAAAGTTAGGCCAAATAGTCTGAATAAGGTACATACAATATTGACTAGCCGAGCTTTGTGGTATGTTTAAGTCCTTGCTGTCCCAAGCTCGTTGCTTAGTTGTATTTATCTCGATTAAAAAGCCGAGTAGACTGGTTCTATTCGCAGAATTACTCGGAAGTTTTCCGCCTCTGGCATCATCTTTGCCAGTAAAAAATGCTGTGCTAAGTATGGAAAATCTTTGAAGCTTCAGCAGCCCAGGGTAGTGTCTTTAAGTCAAAGCGGTGTGCGTTGGAGTTTTAGCTGATTCATTCATATCAAGTTCAGTGCTGATGAAAAGAGAGGGCGTGGTCTCGCTGCTATTTGCAGCGGAAATAGGTATGAACCTACTAGCTAGATTCACTAAACCTAAGAAGACGAGTTGCTACACGAGTGAAAGCGCTGAATGGATACGATTTCGGCAATGTACACCAATAACATCAAATCTGAACGTACTTCAAAATAAGAGAGTGCGCTTTAGGTTTCGTGGCTCGTGGAGAAGGGTAGGAGTCCTAAGGTGTACAAAATTGTAAATGCCGCTACTCTTGGAGACGTCCTTTGTGCTTGGGGGGCTGAATATATATTGAGGTCAGATATATAATTAGCTAACAAACCATGGCTCCGTTGCCCTTGGATTCAACCTGGAAGTGCACCTTGTTAGTTAGGTGTTAAAAACATAAAGTTTGGGGTCTTTCTGTCGAGTACTTTACGAGGTCTGCTGTTTAGCTTTCTCTCAACTTCAGCTATTTGATCGTC
>NZ_JBDOPO010000102.1:0-2531 GCF_039830215.1 Rubritalea sp.
CAGGTGTGGGCTCAATGAGGGGCATTAGCTTGGTGAGAACTTCCCAATTGCCCATGTGAGCGAGGCAAATGATCGCGCCAGAGTTATCCTTTACAGCTTGATGGAAACTTGGGGAAATATTGATGTCGATCACTTCAGCCAGCTGCTTGGGCTTCATCCCGTATGTTTTAAGCGTGCAAGAAAGGTTGGCAATGTTACGCTGGAAAATAGACTCTGTAAGCTCAGGAGTAGGCGTGAAGCTTTGAGTGTGCTTAGAGACGACCTGCATGTTGTAGTTCACGATCGCGCGACGTTGAGGCATGAGTCGATAACAGAGCGTGCCTAGGCATTCCCCGATGTTCCACACAGTACGTACGCTGATGAAGCGGAAGACGAGGTTGACCAAAAAGATGGCAGAAAGAATAGGTATGGCTTTGAGACGATCGAGCATTTCAGTAGGTCAGGGGGATTCTTAGCTAGCAACGGGATTTGTCAATGCCGCGGTTTAGAGTGGGTGAGGCTTGTTATTTTTTGCCGAACTACTGTATTCTCTGTCTCATGCTTCCTTTGCTAGCTCTTTTGATCATTGTGATAGTCTCGCTACTCGTTGTGCGGGTGGGGACAAATGCCTTAGTGTTGACTGGGATGTCGCAGGAGGCTGCGAAATTTCAGGCAGCTTCGGCCTTTTTTGGTGTTGGTTTTACCACATCTGAGGCTGAGATGGTGATGCGTCACTCCGTGAGGCGTGGGGTTGTGCTAAAGTTGATTATAGCAGGGAATGTGGGACTGACTTCAGCGTTGGCGACTTTGATTGTGACATTTGTGACGAATGATAACTCAGAAGGTGGGGGGCATTTGATGCAGGTTATTGCGACAGTGTTCGGGATCGCTAGTGTGGCATTTCTATTGAATCTAAAAATAGTTAAGAAGCCGGTAGATGCGCTTATGATTCATTATCTAAAGTCATCTGGGGTGGTTAGAGCTATGGACTACGAGCTCTTGCTCAAGGTGGAAGAAGGATTTTCTGTTTCTGAGGTGACTATCAGCCCCGGTCACCCTTGGTGTGGAAAGAAGCTGATGGAGTCTCGTCCATCTGATAATGGAGTAGTGGTGCTGAATGTGCGGCATGCTGACGGAGGGTTCACTGGAGCTCCGGATAAGGACTTTCTAATGAAATCTGGTGACGAACTGATGATTTACGGAGCGGATGCCAGTGTCCGCAAAGTGGCCAACAACCTGTCTGAAGACGAGGTTCAAGATTAGATAAAACGGGCCGTAGCCACTCGTAGCAATGTTACGAGCTAGTCTCGATAGGTTCGCGCACTTCGACGATACAGTTGACTAAGCCATCGTGATGGAAGTCGAGGTGGGCTCCGTGAGACATACCGACTGAAACATCAATGATGCGGTCGGGCGTGTATGGGCAACAATAGTGGATGCGGACGATCTTGCTCTTGCCATTTTCTAGATAGGTGACGGGTACTTTGGTGCCGAGATTGAGTGTTTTTTGGGCTGCTTGACTAGAGCAACTATTGAGGGCAAAAATAGCGATTAGGGAAAGGATGAGACTTTTCTTGGGGTGTGATTTTAAGAGATAAAAAAGGCGCCTGCAGATGAGGCGCCTGTGGAATGTCTGTGGAACTTATTCCTCAGCCTTTTTTCTTGGCGGCCTTCTTAGCTGCCTTTTTTGCGGTTTTCTTTGCCGCCTTTTTAGCTGTCTTTTTCTTTGCTTCGCGAGGTGGGAATTCGAATGACGGGCGGGCATTATTGAAGTCGTAGACGAGGAATGCCTTAAACTTACGCTTGGTGCGGTTCGAGATGAAGTCTTCCATCAATGAGGATTTCTCACCTTGGAAAATCTTGATGGCATCTTCTTTTGAAATCGGTTGCTGCAACAGGAGCTTAGAGATCTTCATGCCATTGGGAGCCTTTTTGTTTTTGGCTTCCGGAACGAAGTAGGATTTCTCGGTTTCGTAGATTTTGACGGTCTTTTGGTCAAATGTCATTTCGCCGATGATCATGTCATCGGTGAGGTCCTCTACGTCTTCTTCATCGCGGTCGAAGACGAAGGCAACTTTGAACTTTTTGTCGATTTCGAGACCCGCGTCGAATGGTCGGTTGAAACGAGAGCGGAAGCCGCTGAGTGGTCCGACAAACATCTTGGTGAAAAGTTCGTGTGCTTCCTCTTCAGTGAGAAGTCGGTTAGCGATGTATTTGGTAATCTTGAAACCGCACTCAGGCTCCATGCATTCATAGGTGGCGTCAGTTTGCTTTAGAGTGGTAGCACCACATTTTGGACAAGGGGCTTTGATGTCAGGGAAGACCTTGTTCTTCAGTTCCATTGCATGGCCTTTGGCGCGCTCTACAATGTCTTTAGTGAAGTCGATGATTTGCTCCATGAAGACTGGGCGGTCGAGATTTCCTTGTTCCATCTGGCGTAACTTGCTTTCCCAGTCACCAGTCATCTCTGCCGATGTGAGTCCGGTTGCTCCGATTTCATGTAGGGTCTCGATCAGCTTTAGTCCGCTAGCTGTCACGTGGATCTCACTTCC
>NZ_JBDOPO010000171.1:0-2527 GCF_039830215.1 Rubritalea sp.
GATACTGTCGTAGTTGAGTGTCTTGATGAATTCGTAACCGGCTCTGGTGAGCACGATGGAGTCTTCTATTCGGTAGCCGCTGATTGATGGGATGTAGAGTCCGCGTTCGATGCTGATAACTTGGCCGCCGCCCATGACTTCGACTGCTTCACACAAAGCGGAAGGACACATTATTTTGGGCATGTTGCTGCACGAGCCAACTGATATCATCAGGGTGGAGGACACCAATGATCGGATAGCCGCCGACAGTTGGGCCGTCGTGCAGAGTAACGATCGGCTCGCCAGAGGGAGGGAGTTGCATACTGCCAACCAAAGTGGGGGTGCTGTGGATGCTGTTAGTGTGCCTTAGCTGTGATGAGGCATCGCCGAGTAGTCGGTAGCCAGTACGGTCCGAGCGTGAGGATATTGTCCAAGCATGCTGAGTGACTTGCTGGATTTGTGCCTCAGTGAGCAGGTGTGTCTGTGGCCCAGGGTAAAGACGAAGGCTTGGCGGTTCCGTGTAGTCGCGCTGTTCAGCCCCGGGTGTGCGTCGGACAACCCGAGGCTGGGGTGATGGCTGAGCCGAAGGCGCGTGGAGTTCAGATCCAATTTGGATGGCATCACCTAAATTGGATCGGTGATGGCGCGAGGCAGAGCCAAAGACTTTGCCCGCTTCCCAGCCGCTAGAAATAGCGAGGTAGCTCCAAACTCCATTGGCACTGGGAGTGAAGCGTAGTAATTCTCCGGCGTGGACATAACGGCCGGTCCCACTAGGCAGTTGTTTGCACTGATGGCCACCTACATGGGCGAGCCAGCAGCCATGGAGGACTTCTATTTCTGCACCACCTAACATCAGCTCTAGCACTGTGTCATTGGCGAGGTTGTGAACGAGCGAGTTTGCAGCAGAAGCAGCAAAACTATCGATGGTCCCCGCGGGGGCAACGCCGTAGTTGAGCCAACTATTCGAGCCGATTCTACCTTGGTCTTGAAAGCTAATACCTGCGCCTAGCTGTCTCACTTTTGCAATACTGGGAGTCATGAGATTGGGTTGAATTTGACGGTGTCACCCGGCTGGAAAGTGAAGGCGTCGGTTCCGTTCTGAGAAGGATCAAAGAGTGGATGGTTGGTGTGGCCTAACCAATTCCAACCGCCTGGGCTAGGGATGGTGTATATGCCGGCATGAGAACCGCCGATGGCCACCGTTCCACTCGCCATTTTTGTGCGAGGGATTTTCCTTCGTGGTAGGTGGAGCTTTGGATCTAGCCCGTCGAGGTAAGCAAATCCTGGGCTGAATCCTAAAAAACGCACGGTGTAGAGAGCAGCGCAGTGGAGCTTGATGACCTGGTCTTCATCTAGGCCTATCAGTGTGGCCACTTCCGCTAAGTCCGGGCCATCGTAGCATACTGGAATACTGTGGAGTCTACCTGCGTGCTGTGGTGTTTCAGAGCTTGTGAGACTTTCAGTGTGGGCGAGCAATTCCGCTGCTGTGGTGGTGGGGCGCGTGCGTAGCAACAGGCTATCGTAGCCCATGATCGATTCTAAAATGAGAGCTGAGCTCTGGTGATGGATTGTGAGTAACGAGGCATAGGCATCGCTCGACTCTAACTGGAGAAGCCAGTGGTCTGGGCCATAGGGGGAAATGGAGAATGGATGAGCCATGTTGGTTACTGGCGTCATTTGTAGGCAGATCCAGTTGGCTATGGCGAGTCATGAAATTTGCATGATGCCGAGATGTCTGATAGTGATTAGGCGAATGCAGAAACGATTGCTTATCACTGGTGGAAATGGCGGCATAGCAATGGCTTGCTGTGAAGAATTTCAGTCGCAGGGCTGGGAAGTTCTAGCGCCGTCTAGACTGGAGCTAGATGTGAGCGATTCTGAGTCAGTCGAAGCTTTTATGCGCAGCTGCGCTCCGGTTGATTTACTGGTTTGTGCAGCAGGAGTGACGGAAGATAGTTTGTTAGGCAGGATGGGTGAAGCGAGTTGGGACAATGTGCTCGATGTGAACCTCAAAGGGGCATTCCGCTGCGCCCGTGCAGTCAGCGCGCAGATGCTACGTCGCCGCGCGGGTCACGTTATTTTTGTCTCCAGCCACTCGGCATTTACCCCCCCAATCGGTCAGGCTAATTATGCAGCGGCGAAGGCTGGACTAGTAGCTATGGGGAAATCTTTGGCCCAAGAATGGGGGAGCCGCTCGGTGCGGGTCAACGTCATCACTCCCGGGTTTTTAGAAACTAAAATGACGGAGGGGCTGTCAGCTGAAGTACGACAGAGTGTCCTCGATGCACACACTCTGGGGGCATTCAATACGGCTAAAAATGTGGCACAGTTTGTTCATTTTTTAGAGCAAACTATGGTCCATACCTCGGGCCAAGTGTTTCACTTGGATAGCCGAGTTCTCTAGAGAAACAGAAATTTATTATTAAGGGCACCTCCGGCAACTCCCGTTGTCGGTGTGTGAGTTATTGATTCTTTAAATTTGCGAGCATAGCTCGTTTTGTCGATAGCCACCCTTCGGGCTGGAAAGACTTTCTGCGCAGGGCTTCGT
>NZ_JBDOPO010000058.1:0-2526 GCF_039830215.1 Rubritalea sp.
GTATTTTATATATGCGACCAATAACACAAACTTCTACTCAGGCTCTATTGAGTCTGTAGAATTGGAGCCTGAGCCCTCTTCACTCACACTTCTGAGCCTTGGCAGCCTTGGGTTACTCCTACGCCGACCTAGATAAGCAGCCACCTCCAACATTGGTTATATTCGACCACTCTGTGATTCGATGCTCAATACCCCCCTCCGATGGAGAGCCTACACTGAGAACCTCAAGAAAACAGTGAGGCTGGCCAACACCACAGCTAAATCTACATCGCTCTCGTTGCTGAGAATTTTAAGAAAAGCATCTCTGCCCTCAACCGCAGACTTTAAACTTATCCCATCCGCGACTAGCCATTCACCACTACTGGCATCCATCTTCATCAGCCAAGCCTGATCCACATTCTTGCAGCTTGAGCACTTTATAGACGCGGCATGCTCAGTTGTGGCGGGACAAATTTCCACAAGGAAGTCGCTCCCCACTCGTATTGGTCCTTCTATTTTTGTAATGCTTGTTGCTCTTTTCTGTGTCGAAAATCCCCCCAACTCTTGCACCTTTCCATCAGGGTGGCGCATCAACACTCGGCCTTCCTCAAAGTCAAATTCAGCAGTAAATGCCCCGAAATCCACTTCGTGAGCAGAGGGCCACTTTAAAAATTTAAACAGGCGTGCAGTCTTCCAAAGGAGACGAGCCTCGAATTCTATTGGCAAAGGTGGCATGCGTTTTTTATGCCATTGGCTCCACTAATTCGCAAAAAGAAAAAAGCGCAAGGTGCAGGCACCTTGCGCTTTTTGAAATGTGTAATCTGAGTTCGATTAACGAGAGTAAAGTTCAACAACAAGCTGAACGTTTACGCCATGATCTGAGTCAGCTGGCTCTGGAAGGCGAGCGATGGTACCTACCATCTTGTCGCGATCGATTGTGAGCCAGTCCTTGAGAGGAACTGCCTGTGTAAGGTCAAGAGCGCGAAGTCCGAGCTGCTGAGAAGAAGCCTTCTCTGCTACTGCAACTTTGTCACCTGGCTTGCACTGGAAAGAAGCGATGTCTGTCTTAACTCCGTTCACAGTAATGTGACCGTGGTTAACGAGCTGACGTGCTGCTGAACGTGTGTTGCCAAGTCCGAGACGGTAGCAAACGTTGTCGAGACGAGTTTCAAGGAGACGCACGAGTGTGTCTCCTGTGATTCCGCGCTGACGCACTGCTTCTGCGTAGTATCCACGGAATTGCTTCTCGAGTACACCGAACTGGAAACGAAGCTTCTGCTTCTCACCGAGAGCTACAGAGTAATCGGACTTCTTACGACGACCTGCACGAAGACCGTGCTGACCGGGTGGGAAGTTACGACGCTCGAGAGCTTTTGAAGGTCCGAAGAGAGCTACACCGAAACGGCGGCTGATCTTGTCTTTAGGGCCAATATAACGTGCCATAATAAAAGTTTGTTAAAAAGTAAGTTAAAATTATACGCGGCGAGCCTTCTTAGGACGGCAACCGTTGTGTGGTACTGCAGTCACATCTTTGATTGCAGTGATTTCAAGACCGAGGCCTTGTGCAGCACGAACAGCAGATTCACGACCAGCACCAGGGCCTTTAACGCGAACTTCTACAGTCTTGAGGCCGTGGGACATTGCCTGACGGCATGCATCCTGAGAGACAACCTGAGCAGCGTAAGCAGTAGACTTACGTGAACCCTTGAAGCCCATCTTACCAGCAGATGACCAACCGATTGCATTACCATTGAAGTCAGTAACGCTTACGAGTGTGTTGTTGAAAGTAGCTGTCACGTGAACGATTCCTGTCTGGACGTTCTTGGACTTCTTAGCTTTGTGAATCTTGAATTCTTCTTCACCACCAGCGAGTTCAGCGAAAATATCGCGCTTCTTCTCTTCTTTCTTTGGAGCTTCTTCAGCAGTAGCTGGAGCTTCTGTTGCTGGAGTCTCAGTTGGAGCCTCTGCAGCTGGAGTTACTTCTTCAGCAACTTCTGTTTCTTTAATTTCTTCAGACATTGTATTTACAGGTCAAAGTTTATTTAGCCACACCCATTGTGCGTTTCTTACCCTTACGAGTACGAGCATTCGTCTTGGTACGCTGACCACGAACTGGTAGGCCACGCTTGTGACACTGGCCACGGTGACAGTTGATTGATGTCAAACGCTTGAGAGCTCCTTGCTGCTCACGACGAAGGTCACCTTCGATAGTGATAGCCTCGGAAGTGATTACCGTAGCAATCTTCACGAGTTGTTCTTCAGCGAGCTGTCCTGTGCGGATGTCAGCATCGACGCCAGCCTGCTCAAGGATCTTCTTAGCAGTTGTGAGGCCAATACCGTAGATGTATTGGAGAGAAGCTTCGATGCGCTTCTCATTTGGAATTTCGGTTCCGAAAATTCTTGCCATGGTAATCGGTAATTTAGTGTTAGTATTATTGCACCGCAGAAAATATATGTGCGTTATGCACATAGCGGGATGGCTCGTTTACCAGAGATTCGACTTCTGGCAAGCGGGAAATAACTATTTAGCTCGCTTTTCCATCTAGC
>NZ_JBDOPO010000194.1:0-2516 GCF_039830215.1 Rubritalea sp.
AGTTCTGACGAGTCGGAAGATGCAGTAGTCTGAGGAGAGGTAAGATGTGTGCTCAGAGTGATTTCTCCGTGTGTTTCGTAACAGTCCGGTGGATTAGTGACAGATGATTCTTGTAGCTTTCTCTCAGCGATTAGGCCTCTCAATGAACTAGGTTCATAAGTAGATTCATAGATTCCCATTACATCTGAAATGGTGAGGTAGAAAACTTCCTGAGGATATCTATCCAAGAATAGTTAGCTAGTTTTTGTCCTCATAGCACGACGATCTTTGGCAATCTGTAGAGCCCATTTGAAAGGTGCTGACTTCATACCGCTGAGTTAGATTTCAGGCAGGTGTTGAATACTTAAGGTTTCTGCGGAACTTTACCACTGCTAATTCTTTGCGCCATATCTCCAATTCTTGACAGCAGGGAGGTTGCTTCATCCTCCATCGTTGGCGACTCTAGCTTAAGTTGCTCTGGGCAGAGGACGCCAACTCTTCTAGGTGAATTTTATAGAAATCGGCTAGTTTAGGGCACTGCATGAGCTGAGCAAATTTCACTTCATGGCTAACATCGGGCATAGTCAAGTAACTTGTTAAGTTGGCATTCTTAGCTGCGATGGTTGCTATTTATTTGATCCTTCGTGGAGGTTCGGCACTGATGATGTCGCCGATATCGAATAATAGAGTGATTTGAAGCGAGTCTTCCCCTAATTATTTTTCACAGAGTGAGCGGAGAGAGCCATAGTGAAGCATAGAAAAGAAATCATTGATTAATGAAGCACCCCAGCGCTGAAGGAGTTGGCTTTCTAGATCGCGATAGTATTGAACTAGCCTTTTTGTCTCCTGATAGATTGCTTTCGATGTAGATTTTTTCGATTTCAGTGGTTAGGTTTCATGAATAAAATCTCAGATATGCTGGCTTGTAATAGTCACCATGTTTTGCCCTGATGCATCACCCGTGGTGAATTCAAAGTTCAGCTAGACGTGGTTGCCTTCGACGATCTAGGCAATATCCACCAGTTTTCCGTAAGCGCTGGTAGTTTCTGAAATGTTTTGAAACTCTCAATGGGCCAAGTGACGAAGTGGCCGCCGTCAGGCTTCGATTTAAAAACGAAGGCGTGAGCAAGCGTGAGCATCATAGTCGTGCAGCCGCCGGCCTCGCTCACGAGATGGGTACCGCGGTGGTAAACAGCTACTAATCCAGCTTCATTGGGGGCAGGTGGGATAGGTGTAGTCACCTATTAGCCAATAGGCCATTGACTATCAAGGGACGGCAATCCCAAGTGCAATTTTGATCGGTGCTATGTAATTTTTGATGTTTCCATGGAAGGATTCAATTTTCTATTGGGAACGGCCGTCGTAGATATTTGGACGAGGATTTTGTCCGATTGAGTGCCAGATGCGCTGGCAGCGTTTGTCATTGATCGTGGTGTTAGGAAGGGCGTAGGATAGTGGGGGCGTTGTATCAGGTACTAACAATTTAGCTAAATTATCCAGATTTCGGCTCTCTAGCAAGGAGTTGAGGTAGCGCGTAGTGAGGGAGCGTTTAGCAGACATAAAGTCAACGTAGAGATCTCAGATGTGGGGTAAAGTAAGGAGTGTTGATGCTCACAATAATCTAACACGTCTAAATGAAGGGGGGCGTGGTAGTGGAGAGCAGGAGAGGCCTTTGAGTGATTTTTTAGAGTCTTAGTCGTCGATTTCAACGACCATGTTTATTTCCACCGAGACGTTTAGTGGGAGCGCTGCGACTCCACAAGCCGTGCGAGAGTGCATGCCTTTGTCTCCAAATATTTCCACGAGGAGGTCTGAGCAGCCGTTTATAACGGATGGGTGAGCGTAGAAATCTGGCTCTGAACTGACGAAGCCATTCACGGTAACGATCTGCTTTACTTTATCGAGCGAGCCCACTGCATCTTTCACCACCGCGAGGCGATTGAGAGTGACTAGGCGCGCGGCTTCTTGAGCTATCTCGATAGATGTGTCAGTAGGGACTTTGCCTTGATATGTTTCCTCAACCGGAGGGATTCCTCCAGCGAGGAAGAGGAGGTTGCCGCTACGAGTGTAGTTGAGGTAGGAACCAGCTGGAGCTGGGACTTCTGGAAGTGTGTGGCCGAGTTCGGCAATGCGTGCTTCGATACTCATATTGCTAGAAATTATTTTTACCTACGAGTGATGCTGCCACGAATCCTGAGAAAAGTGGGTGAGGTTTGTTAGGACGTGACTGGAATTCTGGGTGGAACTGTGCTCCCACGAAGAATGGATGTTCGGAGATTTCCACGATCTCTACGAGGCCTTGGTCAGAGGAGACTGAGCTGATCTTCATGCCGGCAGTTTCAATTTGCTCGCGGTACACCGGGTTGAACTCGTATCGGTGACGGTGGCGCTCAGTGATAAGTTCGCTGCTATAGAGTTCGAATGCTTTGGTGTTCTTGTAGACGATAGAGTCAGATGAACCTAAGCGCATGCTAGCACCCATAGTGGTTATTCCTTTTTGCTCATCTTGCAGTGAAATGACTGGGTGTTTGGTGTCT
>NZ_JBDOPO010000355.1:0-11013 GCF_039830215.1 Rubritalea sp.
AAAAGAACACCTCCTCTATCGAGTATGTATGCATGGCTGTGGCTGTGTTTATACTACTATGGCTTGCCGTCTATTTCGTTATCTACACGAGCTCTCATACGACGATTGTCAACGAGCCTGTTTGGATGACTAACGCCCCGATTGAGGGCAAGTATGCAGCCATTGAGTCGATTACTACGCACTGGGTAGAGAAGAACGAGGCATATCACCCCGTCGCTGTCATCACCCTCGACCCGAGCAAGAGCAAGTCTGGCTCGCTGCGCACACTGTTCCGAACTAATGTCGGGGCTCTGGCAGATGTTAGCAAAGTTATCGGTGACTCAAATACTTCAAAATTCGAATCCGGTTTATTTGAAAATGGCGAAAGCACGATCACAGTCCAGTGCACAAAAGGATTCGCTAACATGTCGGAATTCCTAGGCTATAAAGCTCAAGATGATTCACGCTGGCAAATCGAAATCCGCGAAGGGAAAGGAGGTTCACGCAGTGCCTCAGATTTCGAAAAACTCGCGCATGCTCCGATAGATCCAGTCATCTTCGATGACTAAAAAATAGCATTCTAAATCAGACTAATATTCCTTTTATTATCTGGGCTTTATTCACCCAGCGTACTTTTGATTTAGCCCTTGGAATGGGATGGACTGAGAGCTTTTGGTAGTCATAGTCCATTAGAGGAAGAGTAGTGGCGCTTAGATCCTAGGTACGGTCTGGGTCTTTGACAAACTTGTAGCCTAGTTAGTCAGTTTCACCTTAGGAAAATCCATTCTTTTCACCGGCACCAGCCATCCACATATGCTGAATGAATTCGTGTTGTGATCACGCCCAGCACAGTTACCCGCGTTCCCGCCACGATTCTCCTGTATCGGTGTACGACCAAACTCACCGCCCCAAACCACTAGTGTTTCCTCTAACATTCCGCGTTGTTTTAAGTCAGTGTGTAAGGCTGAACTGGTTTATCAGTCTGCATGCGCTCATACTTAAATCCATCGTGGAGCGCTACAGACTTATTTGACCCGTGAGAATCCCCCCCCATCAAAAAGCTGCACAAAACGCATACCACTCTCAATGATTTTACCAGCTAACAGGCAATTGTTAGCAAATGATTCTTTGCCAGATTGTGTGCCGTAGAGTTCGTGCACCTCCTTTGTTCTTAGGCTATCTCCATTAACTCGGGGGCACTTGACTGCGTCCTGTAGGCCATTTCGAACTGGGCAATGCGGCAAGGGTTTCAGGACTCTCCCCCCCGACTGATCGAATTTCGCTTTATTCTCATCATTCAGTGCGTCTAATGCTGGCTACAAATGCTAGAGTTCACCAGGTAGGATTTCGCTCAATGAGAATGGAGTCACTAGTTGAGCGACACTGTCTCCCACTATAGAGGAAGGGAAGATAACCCAAGCACCAGAGTGATTTACCTGCGCCCGGCAGCCGCCCACCGGAGAGCAAGACCATGTAGCCTTGCATAATGTCATTTTCAGCACTCAGTTCGTATGCTATCGACGATCCGATCGATGGATGCACTATATACAGATTTCCTGTCATAATTTTCAGCTGATCGAGCCATAGTTGAATTGGTCTTTCTGCCTCGAATGGATGAAACAAAGATCATCTACGTGCCCTGCTAGATGCGGCAATCTGTAAGAGATAAAGGTGCCACTTTGACACTATTGCGCAAGTCGTAGACAGGCCCTAAAACCTTTGGGGATACTTGGATAAATGCGATTCGCTTGATGGGCCTTAGTCGCAAGCCAGATCGAGCCAATCCCGCGAGCTAAATCACACATAAAATGCCTTATTGTACTGAAGTTGGGTTTATCGCGGTGTAGTTTTGGAAGAGATTCATAGAGACTATTTGATGATACTTGCGTCGGGATTTAAAAGTAATGAACCGAGAACGGGGCACGCAGATCCATCGGAGTAGAGATTTCTGACTCCAATTAAACTCGGAATGAACCTTCAGCTAGTAACTTTCCAGGATCAAGATCGATGAGGCGCAGCTTACCAGATCCATTGACACATTAGCTGTTCCTGAACCAGATGAGGATGGCCATTTTTTCCGCTCCCTTTTTTAGGGGCTTTAAAAGCAAAAATGGTGGCCTTGGCGAGTCGACTATCGAGCGAATGACTTGAAGCAATGAGGAATACAGCAACACTTTCTTGAGTTATTTCAGCTGATCCTCTGACGGTTTCATGGAAATTCCTAGTGAAGCATCTTAGTCTCCAGTGATTTCACATATCATGTGCAACACGCCAGCCTAAAAAATCACGATTCGGTTCACAGACAAATGCGCCCCCTTGATGCTCCAATCCTGCAGAAAATTCGCCCGCCCATTAGCGCCAAGCCAACGTCCATCGTTGCGCATTGCAGCTAGATGGCTATCTGTAAGCGCTTCTTCCGCTGTTAGTGTAGCCATAGGACAGACGCTCTGCGCCAATTCTTGAATGTGTAAGGACGGAAGCTAAGGTTGGTTAGACTGAGCCATGAGGCTCGTGCTTAACACCGAGAATGTGAAAAGGTCGGTGGCTAATATGAGTGAATCTGTTCGATTTTATATGAAACTAGAACGAACTTACTTACAAACAGCTCTATATCACTAAAGAATTCTTGCATTTCCATAGTAGAACCTAGTCTTGGAACTCTTAGTGAACGTCGGTTAGGCGCCTTGAGGTAGCAAACTCAAAGCCATCGCCCTTGCTTGTTCACCGTCGCCACCACCTAACATCCTAACAAGTTCATCGATACGTTGGTCTGCTTCGACTTGGCGTAGCGACGAGCGGGTTCTACCGTTCTCTACTAGTTTATCCACCACGAAATGCTCCGCAGCAACTGCGGCGACTTGCGGGAAATGAGTGATGGAAATCACCTGATGTTTCTCGCCTAACACAGCCATTTTCTGCCCCACCGCGCGTGCTATTTCTCCACCAACATTGGCGTCAATCTCATCGAACACCATGAGCGGAGTGGCATCTTGATCTGCGAGGGCACTCTTCACGGCTAACATCACACGCGAGATCTCACCGCTTGAGGCTACTTGGCGTAGCGGTTTAAGCGGTTCACCTGGGTTTGGACCAAACTGGAAATCAACCGATTCTAGACCACTAGAACTGGGAGTTTCATGTTGCGATACCGAGACTTCGAATGATGCCTGTTTGAAGCCAAGTTCCTTGATGTGTTTAGATATTTCTTTCGCTAGGCGTGGTGCTGACTGTTTCCGTTTAGTGGTTAGTTTAAGTCCAACAGTTTCTACCTTAGCCTTGAGTTGCTCTGCATCGGCACGAAGTTTCTCGATCAATCCCCCACGGTTCTCAATAGCGCTAAGGCGCTCGCTGGCGCGGGCATGGTGAGAACAAACATCTTCAAGACTTGGGCCGTACTTACGCTTTAGCGTCTCAAAAGTGTTAATCCTTGCTTCCAAAGCTGATGCCTCGGCTGGATCTATCTCAAGGCTCTCTGTATAACCAGCCATACTACGCTCTAGCTCCTGCAGCTCAACCAAAGCGGAATCCAAACCTCCTAGTAGCCCAATCGTTGCTGGATCAAGTCGTTCTAACTCGCGGGCTAGTCGCTGGACTTCACTCAGACGCTCATTGACTTCACGTCCAAGAATTCCGGCAATTTGACTACTTCCCTCGACTAGCCGAGTGCTGTTCGATGCTCTTTTATAGCGGTCCTCTATCTCGGCTTCTTCCTCAGGTCGGATGTCTGCAACATCGATTTCTTCCACCTGAAACCTTAATAGATCGAGCTCTTGCTCGTTTGCTTGCTCACTCTTTTGAAGACTCTCTAACTCGGTGACTTTGTCTCTCCATTCAGAATAAATTGCACGATAGGCTTCACGCTCATTTTGTGCGATAGCGTAGGCATCCAACATAGAAAGCTGACGCTCTACAGAAAGTAATGATTGGTGATCGTGTGGACCGTGAAGATCAACCAAGTGCTCACCTAGATTCTTAAGAACCGATAATGTTGCGGGCGAATTATTGACGAACTGTTTATTTGAATTTTGGCCTATCACTCTTCGGATCAGCAACTGCTCACCATCGCAGGGTTCCACACCGGCGTCTTCTAACAGACGATTCACTTCATCAATGTGCTCAAGATCGAATACCGCTTCCACGGTGCATGAAGATTCACCAGTGCGAATCATGCCTTTGACAGCGCGTTCACCCAGGACCAATTTTAAGGCCCCCACTATTACGGACTTACCAGCGCCGGTCTCACCAGTCACACCGATGAGGCCTGTACCTAGCTGCCAAGTGAGCTGATCAACCAAAGCTAAATTCTTGATGGAAATATGAGTAAGCATGCGTTCTTGTTTGAGATCCGCACGATTATGCAAGCCCCGCTCAACATAGCAACTGCACATCTATGAGAAATCACTCTTTTCAACCACCTCTACTAAGCTCTATGCTTGGTGCATATTGAAAACGACTCTCACTTTCCTCGGCACATCGACATCAGTTGGCATTCCTGTCATCGGCTGTGATTGCCCAAGTTGCAGCTCCGACGATCCGAAGAACGACCGAATGCGTTCCTCAGTGCATATCCAGACTGAGTCACACTCCGTCCTGATCGACTCAGGACCAGACCTTCGCCAGCAAGCTTTACGCCACAAATTACGCACCGTGGACGCAGTGCTCTATACTCATTGCCATCTCGATCACACTGCGGGATTTGATGAACTCCGCGCGTTTTGTTGGAGACGCGACTCACCACTGCCGATGTACTCAAGTCAGAGCTGTCTGGACGAACTTGCCAGAGTCTATGCTTGGGCATTTTCCCCGGACAATATTAACAAAGGTTATATCAAACCTCTTGCCTGCCCAGTTACTGAGCCCTTCATGTTAGGTAAAATGAAGGTCACTCCTCTACCTGTCCAACACGGGTCTGTCGAAACTATAGGATTTCGTTTTGATCAAGATGGACATGCGAGTATCGCATACATTCCGGATGCTAAGTCGGTTCCCGAGAGCACGCGGACACTACTTAGAGGACTCGACCATTTCATCATCGATGCTCTCCGCCCACATCCTCATCCGACACATCTCTCACTGGGTGAATCTGTAGAGATAGCCCAGTCAGTCGGCGCGAAGCAAACATGGCTGACACATATTTCACACGAAACCAACTATTTATTAGAAGAGTCCAAATTACCTACTAATATACGATTTGCTTACGACACCCTGAGCCTTTCTTAGCCCACCATACCCGTTATGCTCATACGAATATCACTATTGCTTGCAGCCCTTTACTCCACTCTCCAAGCTAGGCCCAGCATCGACCCAACTTCTGTTGTCATAGTCTACAATACCAACAATGCTGAGTCGTCTAAGTTGGCATTTTACTACGCTAGGCAGCGCTCCATCCCTGATGAAAATATTGTTGGTTTAGACACACCAGACAAAGGGCACATCTCACGTGCCGAATATATCTCAACTATTCAGAACCCTCTGCGCAGGCAATTTCAGAATAAAGTGTGGTGGAAACTAGCTAAAACAGCCGATGGCATTATTCTCCCATTGGAGAATAAAAAGCGATTACTCGTCTGCATGTATGGTGTACCTTTTGGCATTCTCCAGCAAAAAATTCCAAAGGAAGAATCAGACAAAATGCACATCACTCAGCGCGCTAACTCGGCAGCTGTCGATTCCGAGCTCGCCGTATTAGGCATTCAAGGCGTTCCCATCCAAGGGCCTCTGCCGAACAAGTATTTCAAAAAAGACTATGCGTTTAGCAGTCAAAGAGAGCTTACACCATACTTTATGGTTGGCCGTATCGACGGGCCAGACTTTGCCACATCCAAGCGCTTGATAGATGATGCAATCGCAACCGAAAAACAAGGGCTCTGGGGTATGTGTTACCTCGATATAGCCCTCAAGGGCGGTGCCTACAAAATTGGTGATGAATGGCTCAAAAACATAGATAAGCTCAATTGGCAAAAAGGCATACCAACAACCGTCGATAATAATAAACAAACTTACCTCAGTAACTACCCTATGCGAGATGTCAGTCTTTATTACGGCTGGTACACTAGCACAGTCAATGGACCATTCCGCAACCCTGACTTTGAATTCAAGAGAGGAGCAGTGGCTATTCACCTACACTCATTTAGCGCTAGTAACCTGCGCGACAAAAACAAACACTGGGTGGGCCCCCTCCTATATAAAGGTGCTGCAGCCACAGTAGGAAATGTCTACGAACCTTACCTACAGATGACGCACTACTTCGACATTCTCAACGACCGCCTAATCGATGGGTACACATTTATCGAAGCGGCTAGCATGGCTATACCAGTGCTCTCTTGGCAAAATGTAGCAATTGGTGACCCACTCTATCAGCCATTTAAGAGACTCGACGGGACAGGTGTGATAGAAGAGGAAGACAAATTCTATCGCTCAATCAACCTAACCTTCAATGCCTGGAAATCCTATGCTAAACAACTCAAAACTAAACTAACTGCTGGTGCCATCAACAAGAATGATGCCAGGTACTATGAAGTTTTAGGCCTATGGAACCTCCATAGCGGTGACAGCAAACAAGCTCTAGCCCAATTTTCCTACGCTGCAAAAAAATACACAACGAGCAGTGACAAGGTGCGTATCGCTCTTCACCTCGCCAATATTTACGTTGGAGAAAAGAAGAAGAACCTGGCGGTTGGAACCCTTGAGGAAGCTCTAATAGGAAGGCAAAAACATACCTCTGGCCGACCACTGAAGTCTATGCTCAACATTCTCAATCCCCCCCCACCACCAGCAGCAGAACCAAGAAAAAAGCTAACACCTAAGAACTAGGGACTCACATGCGAAGTTACTCCCAGCTCTTACTACACGTTTATGGAAATCGCTTAGCCGATGACCAACCAGTCGCGCTCCCTGACGAAATCACGCTGCAAGCGATCTGGTTCAATGGGCTTTTCGGCCGCACATTTACCACCACAGATGGACGGTCAGTTGTGGTTCGTCAATTTGGATTTTGGAACCGCACCGCTGGCCCAGACTTTCTCCATGCTGCTGTCGAGATTGATGGGAAAACGCACTCTGGCCCGCTCGAGCTAGACACCCATGCCAGCGATTGGGAAAACCATGGCCACGATACCAACCCAGTATTCAACGATGTCATTCTACATGTCATTTTTAGAGATTCTGCTTCACACCACTTTACCCGCTCCGAAAACCACTCAAATGTCCCCAAGGTCGTCATACCAGAGTTTTTGGTAAAAGAGGCACTGTCTCAACCGAGACACACCTCCGCCACAGCTAACATAGGAAGATGTTTCAAGCCATTAGAGCACATGTCGGCTGGCGCTATAGAGCAAGTCATGCTCGCCGCTGCAAAGCATCGTTGCGCGATGAAGGCCAAACATCACCAACTCATCCATGATACTCACGGAAAAGATCAGTCACTCTGGATAGCCCTGGCCCAAACACTGGGCTATCGTCCAAACAAGCAAGCTATGGCGCAACTTGCCCAACGCATGCCGATCCATTACCTGCGGCAGCACACTGATCTCGCTCCCCCTCTCCTTTTCGGTATAGCCGGCTTCCTTCATCCAGACATTCACGAACAGGCGCCCATAGATTCACAACGCTGGTTAGAAGAGCTCTGGAACACCTGGTGGAAACACCGTGGAGAACACGAACTCAGCGAAGATCGGTCGGTCCAATGGACTCGCTCAGGCATCCGCCCGATCAACCACCCACAGCGACGACTAGCCGCGCTTGGTCACATAGCTCAACATTGGCCAAGTTTCCGTAAACTCTCGGGCCAGACAAATAACCTCATCGAGTGGTTAGAAAACCTCCGCGACCCATTCTGGAGCCACCACTACACTCTCACATCGAAGCGCAGTGACAAGCAACTTGCTCTAGTCGGCAAGGACAGGATCCGTGATTTATTGATCAACCACTTGCTGCCAGTACGTATCATCCAAAATGACGAGACAGCTTGGAATGACTATATTAAGCTCCCTGCTCCGGCCACCAGCGAATCGATCAGCCGCGTCAGCACGCGCCTCTTCGGGCAAAGGTCAGATAAAAAAGAATTTCTGAAAAAGGCATGGCAGCACCAAGCGTTATTGCAGATCTATCACGACTTCTGCTTAGAAGACACTAGTGACTGTGACTCTTGCCCCTTCCCCGAGCAAATGCACAAGCTCTCGCAGTAGCTAATTACCCATCAGAACCCTAGACAGCCAATTGAGTAGTAAAGAATGGGTGGAAAAGATTCCATCTAGGAGAAGGAAAGTCAGAATAGAAGGCAATGGATACTGGCGCGATAACATGTTTATCGAGCGATTCAGGTAGAGTATTAGGAATGAGAAAATTAGGCTCTGAAACTACAGTAATGCACAGAACTAGAAACTTTGGTTGATGACAGGTACGCGATATATAACTACCTGAAAAGACATCAATCGTTATCGCCCCCCATGGAGCGTCTAGCAAGAAGCCCAACGACAAACTAGAATGCTCCCCCGTGAAGAATCATTCCAAAAAAACAACAAACTTCTACTCAGGCTCACTTGGCGAGCAAAATGCTGCTCTCTAGGCCCTGAAAAAGTGCACACCCTAACACACGTGATGTTGAAAATCTAATAGCAGGGAGACACTTTAAACTACTCAGGTAATTCTAGGGTAGCCCATCCCATGCGCCATGCGCGAACGGCCAACAGTCTCCTCACTAGAGAAAGTTATCAAGTCATTTGAGATCATTACCCCTCACTTGAAATAGCACTTAACCATAGGCCTGACTCACTATAAAATGGCCCGCACACTAAATAACGGAGATACAGCCCAAATGTCACAGCTACCACACTATGATTTTTCACTGCTACCCGGCGAGTTGCCTTGGTAGAGAGAAATGTGAAGCGTTATTCATTTGCACAACATCAAGACATAACTTGTCTCTGCGCAGTATGCAACCTACATCATAGATATATGCCCCATCTGATGCATTTTTATACATAAACGTGTTTCTATCCTACATGGATCGGAGTTTAGATGCCTTCGATATGTGTAGTGGTAATGCTACTTAAACCGATGAATTGTTGCTTGCAAATCGACCATTCCACCGTAGTCTCCGCCGCCTATGAGCGAGCAGAACACGCAGCCACAATCCACCGAAGCAGAACTAATCGCAGTTCGCACCGAGAAACTAGCTAAACTCCGCGAGTTGGGAATCGATCCCTACGGAGCAAAATTTGATGTCAGCATTACTCCTGGTGAGCTCAAAGCTACTTTTGCAAACGACAAACCGGTGACTATTGCTGGGCGTCTCCTCGCGATCCGTGATATGGGAAAATCTGTATTCGCAACTATCGGTGACGTGCATGGCCGCATCCAGATCTACCTCAACAAAAAGGGAGTTTCTGAGACTGACTGGGCAGCATGGAAGCTCATGGACATGGGCGACTGGATCGGTGTTGAGGGTGAGACCTTCACCACTGGTAAAGGCGAGCCATCTGTTCAGGTCGCTAAGCTCACAGTTCTCTCTAAAGCGCTTCGTCCTATGCCTGACAAATGGCACGGCGTGAGTGACCGCGAGACAAAGTACCGCAAGCGTCACCTCGACCTCATGTCGAACCAGCACAGTGCTGACCTCTTCGTTAAGCGTTCACAGATGGTTGCGGAAATCCGTAACTTCCTCCACCTGCGCGGCTTCCTCGAGGTTGAGACACCAATGCTTCATGACGTTGCTGGCGGCGCTGCTGCTAAGCCATTCGAGACACACCACAATGCTCTCGATATGCCACTCACCATGCGAATCGCTCCTGAGCTTCACCTCAAGCGTCTCCTCTGTGGCGGCTTCACTAAGATTTTTGAACTCAACCGCAACTTCCGCAACGAAGGAATTTCACGTCGTCACAACCCTGAGTTCACCATGCTTGAAGCCTACTGGGCATTCTCAGATTTCGAGCAGATGGCTGACCTGGTAGAAGAAATGACCTGTCACCTTGCAGAGAAATTCTGTGGCGGACTTCAGATCGAACACAAGGACGAGAACGGCGAACACGTTCGAACCATCAACCTCGAACGCCCATGGAAGCGTGCACCGTACCACGACCTCATCAAAGAAGTCGCTGGTGATGATTGGTTCGACCTCACTGATGCGCAGCGCGTCGCTAAGTGTGATGACTTAGGAGTTCAAATCTCACCAGAGATGGAAGACTACGAAGTCTCACAACAGGTTTTCGAAAAGCTTGTGGAAGAGCACAGCTTCGACCCATGTTTCGTGACACACGTTTCTAAGGAACTCATCCCACTGGCTAAGCTTAACCCAGAAAACCCAGAGGTCATCGACGTCTACGAGCTTATCATCAACGGTCAGGAAATATCCCCTGGTTACTCCGAGCTCAACGACCCAATCCTCCAGAAGCAACGCTTCGAAGAACAGGCTGGCGGCGAGACTCAAAGTATCGACCACGACTTCGTCGAGACTATGGAATCAGGAATGCCACCTGCTGGCGGCATCGGCATCGGCATCGATCGCCTCATCATGATGCTCACGGGCGCACCGACGATCCGTGACGTTGTCCTCTTCCCACAGCTTAAGAAGAAGTAGTTTCTTCAATTGCTAACTAATTTCAGTCCTCACAGCTCTATCGGGCTGTGAGGATTTTTCTTCCCCCCTTCTGAGGCTACTAATCCTCAGTACGCCAAGGTTCCTTTTTCCACACAACTAGTCTAAGAGCACCATTCAGAAAACCTGGACTGCGCGTGGCTCGACACCGCTCTGCGGCGGACGCGGCTTGACGCGTGTGGCGGCTAAACAGATCTAGCACCCCCAATTCAATCAAAACGCTATAAACAACAGGCTTCATAAATAAGCTGTTCTTTTCAAAGTTTCTAATGTCATAGGTACCTCTTCCATTCATCAGACTCGGCAACTGCTTTTAGATGAGCATTTTTTACCTCATTATCACAAATACAGTCACTATTTTGATATACAAATCCACCATCTATATGTTTAAAGTCATGACCATCTTTTGCTAGAACTAATTTTTTACTCCCTTGTGC
>NZ_JBDOPO010000170.1:0-2511 GCF_039830215.1 Rubritalea sp.
ATGTTGGTTCACTCCGGAGTCAATTACTGCGACAGTTATTCCTTTTCCCCATGTTGAATTGTCTTCAAATACTCCGATAGATTCTAGCGCTGAAGCTCCAAACGCCTGAGCTCCGGACTGAACGCCAACTTCTGGCGTGGCTGGAATAAAAACGGGAAAATTAGGTGAGACATCAGAGCCGTCAATGTCTGTGATTTGGTTCAAATCGGTAAAGGCCACTCTTACTGTTCTTAGTGCGTCAGAATTTCCTAGAAGTCGGAGGCCGCTGCTGGAAAGGTTATTTAAAAAGGCGAGATACTCTTCTTCACTTTTAAAGTGGACGAGCCCTTCTTTTGGCAGTTCACTTTCTGGACTTTCAGCAGCTTTATCCGTCGGATGCGATGGGGAATTCCTGTTAGTTTGAGCTGTAGGTACATTCCTCTGAACCGATTCTCTAGGTCTGGATTGCTTATGCTCAGATGTTTTTGAGCTCGACTCTAAACGAGGAAAAGCCGCCTCAAGAACATAGCAGAGCGCTGCGATTAGAGCAATGCTGAGGCAGGCCAGTAGTATTTGACGTTTTTCCACCATATCCTTCAAGAGCCAAAATACTGCCATTCTCAAAACTTGCACGGAGAAATTTTGTGGGCTTCTTCCTCAGTTTGAGTCTGCACTGGAGCAAGCCAAGCAGCTGTGAGTAATACTGTGGCAGCAAAACATTTTTCACACGCTTGGCGAGTATTCTAAATAATGCTCGCTTGTTTAGTAGCAATCTAGCGATCTTCTGAATCAATATCAGGAATGTGAGTGAAAGAAATGCGCATCGGAGCCGCTGAGAGCCCATCTTGCTCGCAGGCAAGGTGGATGGATTTCTGTCCGTGTTTTTGCCGAATGGCATCGAGCGCGTGGTTGAGGCGCTCTCTAGCTGGATCAATGAAAGTAAAAAGAGAAGGTGTATGGTTATTTTGTTCTAATAGATGATTGAGGGTGATGGCTATTTGGAGCAGGTTGGCTTGTTTGTCCGGACGTTTTTTCCAAAGAGTACGGACGACCTTAGCAAAGTGGAGTGAGTCATCCGAGTGCTCGAAACGCATTTCAGCGGACCAGCTTGGAGCATGAAGGTAGCGAAGTTGTAGTTTGGTTGAACCAGCTAGATAGCCTTCTTTTCTCAAACGGATTGCAGCTTTCTGCGTGAGCTTGTGGACTATTGGTAGTGCTAGTTCAGGTTTGCGTTTGTCGGGTGGCAGGACGTGACTGTGTCCGATGCTGCGGCGCGTGGTCTTTTGTTCAACGGGCTCTATGCCGTGCAGGTTCATCCAAAATCGATCACCCTCGATACTTCCCCAAACGCTATGGAGAGTTTGCTGAGATGCAGAGCAAATGTCAGCGACACTATGGATGCCTCGCGAATGTAGCCTCAACTCCATGCTGCGACCGACTCCAGTGAGGTCTGATAATTTGAGTGAGTGCAGTGCTCCGGGGAGATCCTTGGAGTCTAAGATAAGGAAACCATTCGGTTTGCGCATTTTCGATGCCATTTTTGCTAACCATCTATTAGGAGCGACACCAATTGTGCAAGTGATGTGCTGACTAACCTGTTCTGTGATGGCTTGCTTGATATTCCGGCCTATCTCGTCGAGTTGCTCTTTGCTCCGCAGATTGTAGGGAACCCAGCACCAGAGTTCGTCAATCGAGAGAACGGCCTCGACATGAATGCAAGTCTCTATCGCTGCGATCAGCTGGTGGTGGTATTGGATATAGAGTTCTGGTCGGGCTGGAACAATCGTGATTGCTGGGCAGAGTTGTCGGGCTTCGCGGATCGACGTGCCCGTCTTGACTCCATAGGATTTTGCTTCATAACTCGCTGCTATACATGAGGATGTTTCCGTGTCTACCGGAGCAACACCAATAGGATGTCCCCTCAAGTTCGGCTGTACATGCTGCTCAACCGAGGCGAAATAGGAATCAAAATCTAGAAATAAGGCGCTTAGTTTGCTCTCGGACATAGCCACTTATAGTGTTCATTTGAGTACTAGTCAATATTAGTGGTGAATGTGGATATATTAAGCACGCTACGCCAAGCCAATATTTGAGTGGTACCGCTCGGGTTGCAATTTTCTAGCGGTTGACAGTATTCAGTCTCGCGACTTTAGGTGAAGTTTATGCTGCCCAGCCTTGTAATTATATTTTATAATTTTGGGCTGAGGCTAGGTTTCTCAGGGTTTATGGCTAATTGATGAGAACTGGTCGCCGCCCATACGCGTTCACTTAATGGTTAAGAGTATCTCATGGAGTGATTTACGATATCTTTTATCCATCCAAACATGCCGTTCTTCTAGGGTCAATGGAGCTCCTAAGCTACTCAGAGTCAGTGTGCCTAGTTGCTGACTTATCACTTCACTCACCTTCTCGTAGCTTGGAGCTCTTTTGACACTCACAACTGCTAACATAAAGATATGGTTCACGACTAACTGTTGGATCAATGCTGCAAGCGCTATGCAGCACAGATGGTGGTAATTTGTGTCACTTTTC
>NZ_JBDOPO010000311.1:0-10939 GCF_039830215.1 Rubritalea sp.
ATCGAGGCCGAACCAACCACCACAAAGCGATTACGCTGGTAGGCCTTCGCTGCCGCCTTGAGCGCAGTCTTAAGGTCTTCGTCGAAAAGTTCTATCAAGGAATACATCAACATATCTTATCTACCCAATATAGGGCAGCTGAAAGGTAGCAAAGCTGACGAATTCCTACAGCTCAACTGTGTGGCAATTTTGTTAAAAAAGTCTGACCTCCATTGGCTAGTCTAGCACGAAGGGAGAACAAGCTCGCAGTTGGTCAGTATCGGCCGAGGTGTCGCGCATAATATTGGCAATATAGCCGGCAGACTTAGTCGTAAGAACCATGAGCCATTCCTCATAGATAGCTCTACACGTGCAATTCGGTTGCTCGAGATACTGTCTCACTCTACTCAGCGCATCAGCTATGGCTTCTGGATGTTGATCAATCCGATCAGCCAGGCGCTCCTGAACCCGCAATTGGCGCATCCGCATGCGCTCCACGCCTGCAGCCTTCTTTGCTAAGATATCTTGAATGAGTATGCTGTCAGCCATCGACATGTAGTTTATTGGACCGATTGCGTTTTGTAAAGAAACCAAGTCGGAGCGCAGAGCCCCAGCACGGCGAAAACACCGCTAAAAAGCGACTCCGATTGAAGCCAAGCTGGGCTTGGAGCTCTCAGGGGCTTCCTGACTATACAAATTGCTTCAGGAAACGAGTGTCGTTGTCGATCAGCTGGCGGATATCTTTGATACCCCAATGAATCATCGCTAGACGATCAAGCCCCATGCCAAAGGCAAACCCCGTGACTTTTTCTGGATCAAAAAAATCATCACCACGGCTTTCAGCAAGCGAAGTGAACACTGCAGGATCAACCATGCCACACCCTGCGACCTCGATCCACTTTGGAGCCTGACCTTTGACGTGAAGTTTCACATCAATTTCAAAGCTAGGCTCGGTGAATGGAAAGAAATGAGGACGGAAGCGCACTTCAGTCTCGCCGCCAAAAAGCGCGCGGAGGAAGTATTCGAGCGTGCCCTTAAGGTCGCCGAGCTTGACGTCTTCAGCAACAAAGAGCCCTTCGAGCTGATTGAAGACTGAAAGGTGAGTGGCGTCGATCTCATCACGACGGTAAGCAGATCCTGGTGCAATAATACGAACTGGAGGAGTTGCCCTCTCCATCGTGCGAATCTGCACTGATGAAGTATGCGTGCGGAGAAGCTTTCCGCTATCAAAATAGAATGTGTCCTTCTCGTTGCGAGCCGGGTGGTCATCAGGCGTGTTGAGCGCATCAAAACAATGGTACTCTGTCTCGATCTCAGGTCCTTCAGCTAGCGTAAATCCCATACGACGAAGAATCTGGATAGCACGATCCTTGATAAGCGTGAGCGGGTGCAGCCCACCTTCCAGAAGTTCGCGTGGTGGGAGCGTGAGGTCAACTCCCTCTACTGATTTCTGGTCTGCTTCTTCCTGTAGCTGAGCAAGCTTGGTTTCTATCCCAGCCGTCACAGCCGAACGCGCCACGTTGAGTGCTTGGCCATAGGCTGGTTTATCTTCGTTAGGGAGATCCTTCATCGCAGCAGAGGCAGCTGTGAGGCGACCTTTCTTTCCTAGAAATGCAACACGAGCTTCATCGAGAGTATTCTGATCAGAGGCGGCTTCAATGGCGCTGAGCGCGTCAGCTTGGATTGTTTCGAGTTCCTGTTTCATGGACGGCACAGCCGTGACATAAATCCCGCATAGTGTCCAATGGTTTTACTTGCCTCACGCTGTGAGAGTTTTCAGTAGCCAATTTTCAGAGCTCTTCGACTGCTCAGGATCACCAATTAGAGCTCTGCCCCCCCTGTTGCGCTTCATCGTGCTAGCTCTGAAAACTGAACACGGCCACCTTAACACTCCCTCATCCCTAAAATGAGGGCAAAAAAATGCCGTCACCCAGAAAACTGGATAACGGCATTATAGAATGTTTCGTGAATACGAACGCTAATTACGCGTGCTTCTTCGCGAGAGCATCTTTGGACTGCTCAACAATGATGTTGAAGGCAGCGATGTCATTGACTGCAAGGTCTGCAAGGATCTTACGGTCGACTTCGATACCTGCAGCTTTGAGGCCTTCGGTGAAACGTGAGTAAGTGATTCCTTGTGCACGGGAAGCAGCGGAAATACGCTGAATCCAGAGACGGCGGAACATTCCCTTACGCTTTTTACGGTCGCGGTATTCATATTGACGAGCCTTGATGACTGCGTCCTTCGCATAGCGGTATAGTTTGGAACGGAAACCACGGAAACCCTTCGCACGTAGTAATACGCGTTTGCGACGGGCGCGGCTTGCCGGACTGTTTGTTGCTCTTGGCATTTTCTTTTCCTTTGTTGATCAAACTGTTTTATAATTTCTCCCGTAGTCTCGTTTGACCGTATTCTCACTATGTGAGACTGGCTACGTGGAGTTTCTCCCGATTAGCGGGAGTGCGAGTCTGTGCTCGCGATTCTAGTTCACCGATGTGGGCTTAGTGGAATGGAAGGGATGCTTTCACTCTCTTGATGTCCGCGTCGGAAACAAGTGTAGCTTTTCCGAGGAAACGCTTACGCTTACGATTCTTCTTCTGGAGAAGGTGTCGCTTGCCTTGTTTACGGCGTAGGATCTTGCCTGTACCGGTGACCTTGAAGCGCTTTGCTACTGACTTACGTGTCTTCGCTTTTCCTGCTGTTCTGGCCATGGGACGCGCAAACTAGACGCAGGCTACCAATATACAAGACGAATTTTCAAAAGATTTAGATTTTTTTAGAATTTTGCCCCCCCCCTCACCTCTGGCATTAGCTGAAATTTACAGAACCTAAGACCAAAACCTTGCTTGATCGCAGCATATGAAGACCAAAATCTTAGATCATTTTCAGATTCTACAGCCACTACTAGTAAAATATGTTAGCTCGAGTCGCACTATGAAAACCGCACTCTTCGCCCAACTAAGCCACATAGTCACATTTAAATTCAATGCCGACGCCACTGCCGCACAAATATCCAGTGTCGATAAGCACTTCGCGGGCCTCCCCTCAAAAATCTTAAATCCGGCGATCCAAGCACATTGACTGATACCTTTTGACCAATGACTTCCCCCCGCAGGGGAAAACCTCAAAGCTGAGGCTCCAATAACTTACCTACCCAACGACGTGGAAGGTCACCGAGCCGAGCCTTGGCATCCTCTTCGTATTTCTGCACACAGTTTTTGAGATCATTCTCAAACATTCTCCGTTGTTCGCTGGCAAAGCGTTTACTCAAAACATGCACATTGATCTCATCATTGATGAAAAACGTCCGATCATCAAAATTTCCTGAGCCAATAATAGAAAGCTCGTCATCCACAACAATCAACTTCCCATGCATCATACTTGGCTGAAATTCGTAAATCTTCGCTCCAGCCTGCAGTAACTCGGGCCAATATAACATCGATGTCTGACGCACGATTGGTGTATCGATATGATCGTTAGGTAAAATAATATCCACCTCAACCCCACGCTCCATCGCCCGTACTAGCGCTCTACGTAGTTGCTTGTTAGGAATGAAATACGCGTGCTCTATCAAGATTGATTTCTTAGCTGCATCGATCGCCAGTAAATACCCTGCTCCCAGTGTGTCTCCCCTTTCACAGGGCGCCCCTAACACCACCTGAGCCTTCATATCTCCCAACTCTTTTAACTTTGGGAAATAGGCCTCTGAGTTCAGATCATCTCCACGCAGCTCAGCCCAGTTATTCATGAACCCACGCTGCAACTCCGCCACCAATGGCCCACGTACGCGGTACATCGTGTCTCGCCATTGCCACTTCCCTTTCGCACCACCATTCCAACAATCGGCATAACCAGCTCCGCCGGTGAAAGCCACATCCCCGTCCACCACAAGAATCTTCCGATGATCACGGTTATTTCCGTGAAACAACCTAAAACAATTGAAAGGCCGATAGAGCTCCACCTCCACTCCAGCGTTACGCAGAGCAATCAGATAGCGCTCATCTAACTTCATCGACCCCACACCGTCTAAAATAACGTGCACTCGAACGCCTGCCTGCGCACGCTCACTCATCGCCATCACCAAATCATAGGTCACATGACCATCCACTGCCACAAATGTCTCAAAGGTGATTGTCTTCTGTGCTGACCTCACGGCCTCTAACATTGCAGGAAAATACTCACCACCATTGACCAAGGTGTCTATCTGGCTCCCCTCAAGCCATAATGCCTGAGCCTCTTTCTCCATCGCCTCATCAAAGGCTTCCGACATCAATGCTGGCGCAGATTTCCCCAGCCCAGCAAAAGGACTATCATCAAGCTTGGCACAAGAAACCAAGCCGACCAACGTCAACGCGCACAGCAAATATCTAACCATTTTCATCAAACCGAGCAAAGTATGCTGACCACCATCATCCTAGCAACCCTAATTCCTAATTCCTAATTCGATGATGCCCAGTGAGAGGAAACCCGAACGATCTAGCTTCCTCGCGCACCCCTAATAACTCACAATGACGCGGCAAGCGACCAGTAACAGTGCTGGTCACGATGTGCCCAGCCTTATAGTTACCAGTATTTTTTGTCACTACCAATAACCACTCCTGCTGCTTGAAATAAGTTTTTAAATTGGATAAACGTCGGAGATCAATATTTTTATCAGCCCCCAGTCTTATCGGTATTCCGAAAAAAGCTTTAGCATATCCTCAGGCACCGTTTTCCTGTAGATCCATTTCGCCCCCTTCCTTAAAGCTCGAATCACCACCTGGATATTTGAGGCCCTCGTGAGCCGGATCATATCCCCACGTCTTTCCTATCTGCCAGTGCGCAGCCTCGATAAGAACCGAAGATTGCACAACCCTTCTTTGCACACTTTTTTTCGTAACCTTTACCCAATACTGACTGGGCCTCTGATAGTTCCACTAATCAGCAAGAAGACACCTCACAATCCAAAAATAACATGTAACTTCCTCTGCATATTTCCTTATACAGTTACTGAGAGAGGCCTACAGCCCTTTCCTATCAATAATCAATCCTTAGAATTCCTAATGAAGACACTCACCACCCTCTGTTCTCTCTTCCTAAGCTGCGCCCTCATGGCTGAAAATAACGGCCAACAAGCCAACCAAGGTTTTCTGAACACAGCGAGAGAATACGATGCCAAAGCCGAGCGTGCCAGTAACAAAGGCTATCCGGAAAATGCCAAAATCTTTAAAAGGCTCGCAGAGATCAAAAGGGAAGCTGCCATCAGCACCAATGGTTACGACTGGAGCGAGTACCACAAACTTCGTGGCCAACTCAACTCCAACAACAAACGACACAAAGGCAAGAAAGCTGGCGCTGCCAAAAAAGAGAACAAGGGCAAAAGCTTCAACGAAGCCGCTGTACGCTATGACAAGCTCGCAGAGGCTGCTCAACATGCAGGTAACACAGAAAAATCTGCCACATACTCCCGCCTAGCTGAAATCAAACGCGAAGCTCAGAAATCTGGTGGAAATTTCGATTGGTCCGAATACAAAAAACTCAAAGCCGCACTCCATAAAGGGAAAAAGAACAGTACAATTGAGCCGTCTGCTGCAAAAGACATCCAAAAAAAAGAAGCCACCAGTAAGAAAGAACTAACTGCTAAATCTGAAACAGAAGCGCCTCCCACCAATTTCATCACTGCTGCGCAAAAGCACGCAACCCTCGCCAACAAGTCCAACGCCGAGGAGGACAACTATTCAGCGCAAATCCACACGCGCCTCGCTGCCATCCTCATCGACGCTGCCGCTAAGCAATCCGAAAATCGCCCGATCGATTGGGCCGAATATAAAGAACTCAAAGAACTCCTGGGCCAGTAGTCGCTCCCTGGGAGCGCCAAGTCCCAGCTTGGCCGCAACGAACATACACTCTTTCCACTTTATCCCCTACCCTTCAATCTACTTCAAATGGAGCGTAGCTCCTCCACAATGGGCTCATCGGCCGGAGCCAAGACATAATCACACAATACTTCCAGACGAACCCACTCAATCGACTGATGCTCCAGAGTCATTGGCTCACCACCGATGACATAGCAAAAGAAAGGCACCAGCTCGATCGCAAACTCTTCGTAATGATGCACAACAGAGGATAAAGCTTTCCCAACAGTCACATCGCAACCGAGTTCCTCCCGCAGTTCACGCACAAGCGCCTGCTGCGCAGTTTCCCCCTCCTCTATCTTCCCCCCAGGGAACTCCCATAGTCCCGCCTGACTCTTCCACTCCGGCCGCTGGCAAAGTAAATACTCGCCAACCGAATTTACTATCACACCACAGACTACCTGTAACATCGATTTATTTGTAATTTGTGATTTTCGCTGCAGTGGGTTCATTGCCTAGTTAATGAAGCCCCACCGCGCTCGTCAAGCCGAGCCTGCCGTAAAGGGGTGTCGAGCCACACGCAGTCCAGAAAGAATTAGGAATCACGATTCCGGTTACAGAGTTTTACTTAATTACTGGCACGTATTGTTGAGTTCAAAAATACGACAATTCTGAGAAATTATGTCCATTCTGTAAAAGAGTTCCAATTGCCTAGCAAACCAGCAATCCCAACTGACTAAAAAGCCCCAAATAACACGAAGCTATTTGGGGCGGTAAAATTTAGTTATGCGAAGCGAATAATCCTAAAACGGGATGTCATCGTCATCATCGAAATCCGCACCGGGAGCTGCTGGCGAAGCTCCTTGCTGCTGAGGTGCTTGGTATTGCTGTTGCGGTGGACGCTGTTGCGGCGGCTGAGGAGTCGATTGTTGTGGGCGAGCTTGCTGCTGTTGCTGGCCGGCTCCACCATTGTTGCTGCCTGCGAATTGGACATTTTCACCGATAACCTTAAGCTTGTAGCGCTGCTTGCCAGATTGCTGATCTGTCCAAGTATCCATCTGGAGGCGACCCTCGATAAAAATACTCTTTCCCTTGCTGAAGTATTTACTAACGAACTCGGCTGAACTTCCCCAAACTGTGACATCGACAAAAGTGGTTTCATCCACCCACTCTTCAGCTTGCTTGATTCGGCGATTGCAAGCGACACCAAGGTCGGTAACAGCTGTACCCTTAGGGGTGTAACGCAACTCGATGTCACGGGTTATATTCCCCATAATCATTACTTTATTGAAACTAGACATGTTGCAGGGACTCTAAAAAGAAAATCCCCACCCGACAATAGAAAAGCCGAGTAGGGATGAAATGTTTTTAGTCGTTGGAGAATTTCACGGTCAATGACCGCAAAACTAGCCGATGCGACGGTATTGGTGCATGTAGATGCCGTCGACGAGGTCGAGAGCTTCTTTGATAGCTTCAATCGCTTCAGGAGCTGCGTTGAAGAAGTAGTTTACATAAACACCGCCTTCAATCTGGCGTGCATTGTATGCGAACTCTTTGCGTCCGAGCTGCTTCACTTCGTCGAGTGTTGCGCCGTTCGCTTCGATTTGCTTACCTACTTCGCTAACGAATTCGTCAACTGAACCTTCTTTACCTTTGGTGTCGAGAACGACAAGGCCTTCGTATTTTCTGCTCATAATTTTTCTAGTTAGATTTTTTTTTGACGTTGTAGACGTTTGCGGCGGATTCTACCCCATTTGATAGCGCAAGCTGAACAGCATCAGCAGCCCTTGCAAGCGCTTTTTCCATGTCTGGGCGTTCGTCGGGACTAAATTTCCCTAAAACATGCCCAACCAGTTCTCCTGGTGAGGGCCCGCCAATGCCTATCTTCAATCGTGGAAATTGATCGCTACCGAAATGCTGAATCAGTGATTTGATGCCATTGTGACCCGCAGCTGAGCCAGATTTACGGAAACGTAAACTGCCCACTGGGAGCGCAACATCATCATACACCACGAGCACTTCATCCAGTTGCCTCTTGTAGAACCGCAGTGCGGTACCAGCTGCTCGGCCACTTTCATTCATGAATGTCTGTGGCTTCATCAGCATAGCGTCTGGATGCTTCGCAATATGTGCTTTCCACTTCAGGTGGTGGACAAATTTGGCACTAGCTCGGCCAGAAAGAAGGTCAAGGACATCGAATCCGACATTGTGCCGTGTGCCTTCGTACTTTCTACCTGGATTTCCCAGACCAATGATCAATTTGATCGCCACTTTGACTGAAAATCTCCTAATCGGGTATGATTTCTCGCACCGCAACTAGTGACAAAACGTTACTATGAAACGTCAGTTGTTAGTTTACTCAGCAGCATCCGCTTCAGATTCAACACCTGCAGACTTAGCTGCACGAGTCATTGCGACAAGAGCAACAAGAACGTTCCCATGAAGCGTTGGAGTCACGCCTGGTGGGAATTCGATATCGCCAACTGTTAGCGCTTCAGAAAGATTGAGACCTGTGACATCCGCTTGAATTGTAAGAGGAAGATCATTCGGAAGAGCTTTCACCTTTAGAGTGTGAACGAGTTGCTCCAGAGCACCACCCATTTTGATTCCCTTAGGCTCGCCAGTAAGAACCACTGGGAGTTTTGCTGTAAGAAGAGTCTGATCAGTCACTGCAAGAAAGTCTGCGTGAAGAATGACACCTGTGATTGCGTCAAACTGAAGATCCTGAATGAACACACGCTGCGGTGCTGAACCTTCGACCTCGAGGTTGAGTAGAATCTGTGAGGAAGCAGAAGCATTGAGCATATCGCGGAATGTCTTTGCGTGTACCTTGATGTTCTTGTTCTCAGTTGCACCGTAGATTACGGATGGGACAAAGCCCTCACGACGCATTGCATTAAGCGCGCCAGATCCTGTGCGCGCGCGCTCAGTTGCTTGAATTGTTTCAATAGCCATTTTGATTATTAATTTTTTAGTTTCAGACATCGCACAAAGTTACTTTGTTGCACGTTTCTAGGTCCGGTTTATTCCATGGAAAAAATAGCTGATAGGTAGTGAGATAATAATAACCTTTCCACAGGCCGGGCGCGGGAGATAAAGCCTTGATCAAGAATTGTCAATTGAAAATCCTAGTCGCTATGTTCCAATTACACATCTAGGTTCTGTGCCTCACATCTAGCCCGGTTGACCAATGCCCGTCCACAAGCCTTTTTTTCTGGGTTTGGTCAGTTTTATCCTGAGCGAAAAACAGCGCTCAAGACAGGGCGTGTCCCAGCGGCTTAGAAATAGTATCTATCTTCGGATGCATGCACTTCACCGTTCAAGCCTCATGACTAATGCCCCTTGACCAATGACTGCGAGCTACGCTCGCCTACATATCAAACAGTGAAGTCACACTCTCACCATTGTGGATGCGGCGCATTGCCTCACCAAAGATAGGTGCGATTGAGAGAGGTGTGACATTTTCACCGTAGGCCTGCGGCACGGAATTGGTCGTGATGAGGTCTTCAATCACTGAGTCTTCGATTTTCCTGCGTGCTTCGTCGCCTATTACCGCGTGTGAAACACCCGCGAAAATACGCTTACAGCCATTTTCCTTCAAAATTTTAGCAGCCGCGCAGAGCGTGCCGCCAGTCTCCGTCATGTCGTCAATCAAAAAAGCATCCTTACCTTCGACCTCACCGATCACGTTAGTAGCCTCCACCTTGGTGGCACTGACTCGGTGCTTAGCTACGATCGCTAAGTCTGCATTGAGAGCGTCAGAATAGGCACGCGCATTTTTCACGCCACCCACATCAGGAGAAACGACCACCAGGTTCTCACCATCCACACCGCATTGGTCCTTCAGGTACTTCACCATCACTGGTCGCGCATAGAGATGGTCAACAGGGATGTCGAAGAAACCCTGGATTTGCGCCGCGTGCAGATCCATCGTGACAACGCGATCCACCCCAGCTGCAGAAATTAAATTTGCCACCAGCTTAGCTGTGATTGGCACTCGTGACTTGTCTTTGCGATCTTGGCGAGCATAGCCAAAAAATGGCATCACAGCAATGATACTGCCAGCACTCGCACGTCGAGCTGCGTCCACCATAATCAGCAACTCCATCAAGTTATGATTTGTCGGAGGACAAGTAGGTTGGACTATGAAGATATCTTCACCTCGAACATTCTCATTAATTTGAACAAATGTTTCGCCATCGGGAAATGCATCCACAGTCACGTCTGCAATAGTCGTGCCAAGGTGAGTTGCGATATCCTCCGCTAATTGGTTGTGCGCTGAACCTGCAATAATTTTCATAGAACCTAGCGGTAGCATGATCTGCTAACCCGCCACGAGCAACTGTTTTTTTAGCTGGACTACCGGCACGGTAAAAACAATGCAAACCGCTAAAATAAGGGAGAGACTAAAGGGCCGCAAAATGAAACGACTTCAACCACGAATCTTACAAAAAAGCGCTAATGATGAGGACGTAAGCACCAAGCCCCAGCTTGACTAAATGGCGAAATTTTAACTCATCGCTAATCGATCTTACTGCGACAATCCCTAAGAAACATAGCCACTTCCCAATGTCATAAAATAACTCACATAGCCAAGCTGCCTCATTTACTCCTAAAGACGTCGAATTTGACACAGCTAGCCTCTCGAAAATTTTAAATAGCATTCTGTCACTTAAATACTGGCTAGGCGGAGGTTGCCAGAAAATCTCAAATCAGCACCCACAATGGGTGGAGCCCAGTTCGAACCTTCGGCGAATATGAATGCGGGGATGATTTTTAGATCGAGCCAGAGCGACTAGTTATCGATAGAAGCGAGGTCCATCTCGACTCACTCTTCGAACTTGGTTATCTTGTTGTGAGGTGGACCCCGTTCTCCGTCCGTTAGACTCAGCTATTAAGTTATGATGGGAGGATGAGCTAGGTGATGATATAGAAGTGAGGCTGGAGCAAGGGCTAATCAAAATTTGGGGGCTAGGCGGCGTCTTGCTCCTGTGGATTGGTAGAGGTTCCAGATTTACGTTCGTAGGTATTTGAGGGCGTGTCGTTGCCTAATGAGTCGTGGGGTCTCCAGTCATTGTATCTATCAAACCACTTGGTCAATCCCGCGCGGAGCTTGGGCACAGTG
>NZ_JBDOPO010000279.1:0-10934 GCF_039830215.1 Rubritalea sp.
AGTCTCGTAGGCTTCTGTGATACGATTGAGGAAACGCGCACGGATGATACAACCACCACGCCAGATGCGAGCGATAGCACCGAGGTCGAGACCCCAGTTCTTCTCTTTGCCAACCTTAGCGATGAGGTCGAGGCCTTGTGCGTAGGAAACGATCTTGGATGCGTAGAGTGCGTTGCGCACTTTCTTCACGAGTTCTTCTTTGCTTAGTGAACCGAGGTCGAAGTTCCAGTTGTCTGGTCCCTGAAGGATTCCAGAAGCCACCTTGCGCTGATCGCGCATGGAGGATAGGATACGCGCTTCAACAGAACCGGCGATTGTGGAGAACGGTACAGCCTGCTCGACTGAGCCCATTACTGTCCAACGGCCAGTACCTTTCTGGCCAGCCTTGTCGACGATAAGGTCAACGATGTCTTTGCCTGTCTCTGCGTCCTTCTGCTTGAAGATGTTTGCTGTGATCTCGATGAGGTAGGACTCGAGGTCGCCTTCGTTCCAGTCAGCAAAGATTGCTGCTTGCTCTTCATTAGAGAAACCAGCTGCTTTGAAGATGTTGTACGCTTCACAGATAAGCTGCATGTCGCCGTACTCGATACCGTTGTGGACCATTTTCACGAAGTGACCTGCGCCACCTTCACCGATGTGAGTCACACAAGGAGTGCCGTCCACCTTAGCAGAGATGGACTCAAAAATGGGCTGCATCACTGACCATGTGGAAGCTGGGCCACCAGGCATGATAGATGGGCCTTTGAGAGCTCCTTCTTCGCCACCGGAAACACCAGCACCGATGAAACGGAAGCCTTTTTCAGAGAGGTACTTCTCACGGCGCTCAGTGTCTGTGTAAAGTGTGTTGCCACCGTCGATGATGATGTCATCTGGATCGAGGAGCGGGATAAGTGATTCGATCACTGCGTCCACTGGGCCACCAGCTTTAACCATGATTTGAATCTTGCGTGGAGACGCGAGGCTGTCGACGAACTCTTCCAGCGACTGAGCGCCTACGAGGTTTTTGCCTGGGTTAGCAGCGATGAACTCGTCAGTCACTGAAGTTGTTCGGTTGTATACGGAAACCTGGAAACCACGGCTCTCGATATTGAGAACGAGGTTCTGGCCCATTACTGCGAGGCCAATTAGGCCGAAGTCACTTTTGCTCATAAATTTATAATTTCCCGATAAAAATTGCGGATCCGCATTATTCTCAGAAAAGTACGCATGGCAACTCGAACTTACGCCATTACTAAAAATTCTCCGCCATTTTGGCACACAAAGAGCGTCAGTTTAAAATTTTTAGGTAAATATTTGCTGATTTACCGGATAGGAGGTCACCCCCCATTGCTTAATGTTGCTCTAATAAAACAACGCTTTGCGAAAGCAACGCTTCACAGTGGCACGGTCGACCTTGATCCCACGCTCTAAATCTTCCCAACTAGCATGGTCCAGTAGATCAAGTGTTTCCTGCGCTATCAGAGCTGGTAAGATGGTAGCCACGCGCACGCGCCACTTGCGGAGTGATTTGGCATAGGTGATACCAGAATCCAGATACGCCCGAGCCTGTGCCCGCCAGTCCTTAGCCGCTTCCATTATCTGCTCCTTACTCTGTGGATCACTGACTGGGAGGTAGCAGCGGCCATTGGCAAAGTCCTCAGGAATGTCACGTAAGATATTTACTAACTGCAGGCCAATCCCATATTCACCGCCTGTTTCATCGAGCACTGAACGCTCGAGACGAGAGAAGCGGTGCGCCGATTGATAGCCCACCTCAGACCAAAATTCTCCTACCGATCCTGCCACCTGGTAACAATAAGTTTCAAGCTCTTTGGCGCTAGAAAAGCTGGTGTGGTGATTGATTGCAAAATGGCGAATATCATTCATTTGCCCAGTGCAAATGTGCCCTAGTACCACAGCTATAGCACTCCACGCCCATTCCCTAACTGTGTCGTACCAATGGAAAACGTCATCTAAACGCTCTAGTAGAAGTCGTTCTTTGGCATTTGTTTGGTAGCTGACAAAGGAACTCGAAATTAGCTCGATCAGCTCAGCTCGCACTACTTTATCGGTGAGTGCTGGAGTAAATTTGGCTAAACATGTTTCACGGAGTGCAGCTGGGACTTGCTCTGTGTCAGCAATCGTATCAGAAGCGCGGGCCAGTAAATAGCCGAGGCTAATAGGCTCCCGCATCAATCTTGGTAGAAAACGAATAGTCAGATAAAAGGAGCGAGACACCCCTTTAAGCACACCTTTACCTAAATCAATTTCCTTCTGCACACCGCTATGAAAGCACAGAGCCTGCAACTTTTCACCACGAATTTCACGAATTGCCAAGGTGGAGTGTCATAGAACCACGGAAGGCACGGAATACTCAGAACGGTGCTTGTGGCTATTTCATCCAAACGCTACCTAGAATCTCTTTGTAGATTACTTGTATTTTATGGTTCGGCTATCCCCTATGCGCACATCAAAAAAATCTGTCTAATCGGTGAAATCTATGGTCAAAGAACTGACAACCTCACACTAGCCGCTTGCAACTCTATCTCCATATTCCCTTCTGTCACCGCATTTGCCCGTATTGCTCGTTTTACAAGCACACGCCTGGTAGCACTGACATGCGCGCATTCTCCGACGCCATATTGTTAGAAGCTAGAAACCACGTGCAGAAACTAGGAGAAAATAAGCTAACCACGCTTTACTGTGGTGGCGGCACACCATCGATGCTCTCCCCAACCCACTTGAAGTTATTGTTCAGCGGTTTACGGGAAATTTTTGATTTCAGTGATCTCAAGGAAGTCACCTTCGAGGCCAACCCTGCGACCTTCGACCTGAGCAAGGCCAAGTTGTTTAAAGAACTAGGCGTCACGCGCATCTCGCTCGGTATCCAGTCATTCGACAATGGGGTGCTAAAAACTCTAGGGCGTGAGCATAGTCGCGAGGAAGCGATAGCTGCTGTGCCCATTCTTCGAGAAGCTGGCATCAAGGAAGTGAACATCGATTTGATGTTCTCGATTCCAGGGCAATCACTTGAAGTGTGGCAAGACACGCTCGACACGGCTGTCAGTCTCAAGCCTGACCACATTTCAGCGTACAATCTCACTTACGAAGAAGACACAGAGTTCATCGACAAGCTCACAACTGGCGAATATAAGGATGACGTAGAGACGAATGCTCAGATGTTTACTGCGGGGCACGACACTCTCACTGCTGCTGATTTCGAGCATTACGAGACTTCTAACTATGCCAAGCGAGGCACGCGTTCCACCCACAATCTCTCTTATTGGAAAGGCTCTAACTACCTTGGGCTCGGTCCATCTGCAGTCTCTACAGTTGGCAATACCCGCTGGAAAAACCTCCCTGACACAGCGAACTATATCAAACAGATAAACCACGTCGGTCATGCTCAGACTGAGATCGAACACCTCAACGAGGAAGAGCTACACCTGGAAAAAATCGCCCTCCAACTCCGCACTTCAGATGGATTGCCGCTGGATGTGCTCAGTCAAGTTGAGCGGCAACGTGCTCAGAGTGTCATCGACGAAGGTCTGGCACGTGTTGATGGTGGAAAAATGATCCTCATCGGGGAAGGCCGGTTGTTAGTCGACTCGATTGTAGAGCACATTGTTTAGCTCTAGGGAATGTAAGGTGGAAAAAGGAGAAAGCCTAGCTAGCGTCGTAACCCTTAAATTCTTCACCTAGTTTTATATTCGGAAACTTTACCATGCTAGCTTGACCAGCAACCAAGATTTTTTGAAACTGGCTCCATGATCCATGTGTGCGCATATCCATCATTAGTCCATAGTTCGTAGCTATCTGCTGGACCATTCTTAATAACATAGACCTGTGGTAAGGTGTATTCCTGAACCAAATTATGCGTGCACTCAGCGGCCTTAAAGTGGATCTTCATATTGCTCCATTTCACGAACCAATTATCAGTTTCAACATGCATGGGCGCCGACCTGGCTAATTGATAAAGAAGATGGACTTTGGATTGGATATATTAATATGTTCGGATATCGAGGGTGATAATCCGATCCGTTATTTGTGCGACTCCTAATCAATTTACTCTTCTCTCTTCTTCTCACTATTTCCAGCCCCGCACATCTGGTTCAGCAGCTTTTTGTCGATTTCTCTGCCGATGAATCCTCATGGATGGCGGAAATTCGCTTTGACGCAGGCATGGCACTCCCAGAGATGCGGGTCGATAAAGAAGCTATGCAGCCTAAGCGGCAGTGGTTGATTGATCAGACTCCTCAACAACATACTGAGCTACGCAAACAGGCCGAACTCTATCTGCGGCAAGCCTTCCAATTTTACTGGGTCACTGAATCCAGCGAAAATCTAATCCACTACAGGGTCCATTTCCCTGAATGGGATACAAGTCCTCCTGAATTTTCTAAGCCATTCACGGATTTAGGCTTCGCTTATTTCAACGTTCAATGCTCAGGACCTATTCCTGAGTCAGGTGGAGCCTTAGAAGTTAGAGTTCGCGAGGGAGACACCCCTGACTTTGCTTTCGGTTACGAGCGCATCGGCTCAGATAGAATCGTCACAGCCTACCCGGGAAAGTCACTCACCCTATGGACCGCCGAAGCCACCCCCCCATCAGCACAGCAATCTTTCCTGAGCTTCCTCGACTATGGCTACCGTCACGTCATCCCAGAGGGATGGGACCACGTTCTTTTTATAGCCGCACTGTGTTTCCTTAGTTTTTCTTGGCGCCCATTACTCACCCAATCATTAATTTTCACTCTGGGCCACACGATCACGCTAGCTCTCAGTATCAGCAACACCATACCAGCTATAGCTCCAGCCAGCATGGTATGGATTGAAATGCTTATTGCAGCAACCATCGTCTATGTAGCACTCGAGAACCTGTTCACACAGAAACTCAAAGCTCACAGACTACTCACCATCTTCGTCTTCGGCCTGATTCACGGGCTCGGCTTTGCCTCAGTGTTAGGAGAAACCATCCGCGCCTCAGGCAGCATAACCATGCCACTCATTGCAGCCAACCTCGGTGTCGAGGTCGGACAAATCACAGTGATAACCTTCATCTTGGTCACGCTTTATTGGGCCAAAGAGAAAAGCTACTTTCCTACAATTGGAAAAATAGCTTCAGCTTCCATCGCGCTGGTCGGCACGTATTGGATGGTCGAGAGATTAGTGGGCTGTATCTAGCTCCATATCAGAAGAATCGACGGATGCACCGTTCTGGTTTTTCGCACGTTTTTTAGAGATCAAAACGACAATTGTGGCCGGCACCATCATCCACAGACTGTAGACACTAGGAGCGATCGACATCTCCATGCTCTTCAAAATTGTTGTGGTGACTAGTAATGCGATGGTTCCATTCTGTAGACCAACCTCGAGCATAATGCAGGTGCGTTGGGCTCGATTGAGTCTAGCTAGGCTTGCCACAGCAAAACCTAAAGTCATTCCAACTAGATTCATCACCACGCAAGCAGGTCCAGCGAGAACAGCAAACTCATTGACCTTGGACACTCCCAATTTCACATAGAGGGCTAAGATCACTAATGCCAATACCGCGGAGGATCCCGTTCTGACTAGTCCTTCAATCTTATCAATATTACCTTTGGCCCAACGGCGGACACCCATGCCGATAGCTACAGGCAGCACTGAAATGATCAGCAATTTTTTCACTGTCTCGGCCACTGGCAAGACGAAGCCGTCATTGCTCATTCCCTGCCATTCAAACCCCCAATTTACGACAAACGGAATGGTAAAAGGCGTAATGATTCCGATGATTGCCGTGAGGCTCACAGATAGGCCAATATCACCTTTTGCTAAATAAGTAAATAGATTAGATGTCACACCACCTGGGCATAAAGAAATGACTAACACACCCATAGCCAAAGCCCCAGTCAATCCAAAAGCCGAGATGATGGCATAAGCCAGTACGGGAAGAAATACCAACTGACAAAAGGCCCCTATGAAAAAGGCTTTAGGAAATTTGGCTACTCTTTTGAAGTCCGCGATCTGAAGGCTCATGCCCACCCCGATCATTACTAAAATCAATGCTACCGGCAGGGCTACTTCTACTATTTTCTCAAACATATGATGACGTGTTTACGCACCTCATAGCATTGATACAGTCGTGTACAACTCTGATTATAGACTTCATTTTAAAGATACACGCAAGAGGCATATTTTCCTACGACTACCAGTCATGGATCACTCAAGTCGATGCATAGAGTGATCTAAATTAAGGTGGCTTTTGTGTCGATAACTTCAGTCAGTTTGAATCAATTCTCGAAACTCTTGGTAATCGCGAGGACTGTGATCTCTATCACACTTACCTCATGTGCCCCCACCCCTCCAAAGTCTCCATCCAAGGCTGCGCGTGTCATATTCGAGTGTTATGACGGCGAAGGACACTGGTACCTCTCTCTTCATCAACCTTAAATCTCAAAATGTTAACTTGATGCGCAGTAACCATGGGATTGGTTGGGCCCACCTAGCCACTGGAATTGAGTACAGTTATAACCATCTGGCACTTATCGCGTTTCTAAGAACAACGTGGATAATTACTCTAATCACTACAGCTGGATAGAGGGCGACTATGGACAGGTAGTGAATAACGATGCCCTACTGAATGCTCCTAAGCTATTATGGAATGGGGGTGAGCCTAGACATATCCCGAACACTAGTGAGCCCGCAGCACAAGGCTGCCCCCGAATGTTAAAATAGTTCGTCCCCACACTATACAACATGGTAGACATTGGGGCTCTATTATGAAGACATGCTGCGTGAGAGCTCAATAGCCTTCTATGCTGAGCGCAGAACGCATCAAGCACCGGTCGAGCTACACTCGTCGCTTTACCGTTAAAAGTTGCTACTGTCACAGTGTGACTCCAAGCTCACTCAGAAGTGCCTTTATTTTCTTTTCACTGACGGCTCCTGGCATGGATATATTCGGAGCAAAGAGTGTGACTCGGAGGGTTTCTAGCGCGTAACCAGCCTCGATGAGGCCGCAGTCGTCTGGGCGAGTTTTCATGTGATCGTACCATGGAAGATAGATCTTTAGAATTCTGTCCATTTTCTCGAGGTCTTTGTTGACTGGGTTCGCCTTGAGTCGGTTTACTCGATCTAGAATTGCGTTGAAGAAAACCTTGTAGTTGAGCAATGATTGCCAGCCTGCTTGAGTGGCAAAACCTGGGCGCAATAACCACTCGATTTGCTCTTGGATATCTTCGATGATTTCCTCGTAGTTAGGGTTCCCTTTGTTTGATTCTAGCCATGCAACGACTTCACGGTAGCTAGATATAGCTGATGCTAGTGCGTCACAAAGGTATTCTGCATGGGCAAACAGATCACCACGACCATTGTCTGCTTGTGAGTCAAAAGTGACCTGATCTCGCGGAACGTTTTTCGCAAAACTACCGCGTACGACACAGCGCAGTAACTCGGCTTGGCTGATACCTTTACCACCTAACAATGGCAGGTACATCTTCGCATCCATGCTCAGAGGCATTTGCTTGCTGACGTATTTTGCATGATCGGTGTTACGGAAAAGAAAGAGTCGCACACATCCAGCCATATGGCTGACATCGGCTTGGCGCTTGTCTGTAAAGACTTTCACGCTGACTCCATTTCCATCATCGACTAGTGCTGGATAACCTATACCACGCGGTGTCTCAACTCTCTCAGGCAGATCCCCACAGTCCCAACTGCGCATCCCCGGAAAATCGTATTCAGCTCCCGTTTCTTCCTCAAAACGCTCGGTCATTTGACCACGAAGGGAGTCGCGTAGCTCTCCAGCATCTAGGCCAATGCCAAGTTCGTGTCCCTCGTCGTCACAGACCCACACTTTGGTGCGCAGTTCCTGAGGCAACTTCTCGACTTGAAACATGGTTGCTTCTATTTTTACGCGCGTACGATCACATAAAAACGCAGCTAACTCAGAATACAAACTTTTTCTAGGAGTTCTATAGCTCCACTCATCGGCAAATGCTTGAGCAGTGTGTGCTGCCGGATTACAGGCAATGCGAAGTGGTTTTGGCAACGACTTTATCAAGATTGTCACTCTCTCATAGAGCTGGCCCATCACTCCCCATTCTACTAGCCATTCGGGGAAATTGACTAGTTGGTCGATGTGAACTCCGATTGTCACTCCGTCATCAGGCTCACAAGGTGCGACTCGGTAATAGAGTGGGTATGCTTCTTCTCCAAAATGTAATTCATCTGGATAGAGGCTCGAGTCAGGCAGTTCACCATAAACAAAATCTTCGACTTTAGGATGCAGTGCGTCTGGATTTTTAGTCATCCAGCGCCAAAATTGTTTGGCCGTGCACATATCCGCTGGGAGTTGTTGCTCGAAGTATTCGACCACCGATTCTTCACTCCAAATTCCATCACGACGGCGGAGTTTCACCTCTAGACTCGCAACCTCCTCGCTAAGCCCATCGATCACGGTGAGCGCATCTGGCTTTTTCTTCATCCCCCCAGCTAGCAGGCCTTCACGTATGAATACAGCTCGGGCAGCTTGTGGGTCTATTTTACCGAAATGGACATTGCGGTTATCAATGATATTAAGTCCGCTACAGACAACTATTTCTTTAGCGTAGACCGCTCCCTGCTTTTTATCCCAGCGGGCGGAATGATAACGACTGCGGCAAAGCTGCGGAGCCACTTCTTCTAACCAACGTGGATCAAGCTTGGCGATCCGTCTTGCCCATAAACGTGTCGTGTCAACCATTTCGTATCCGATGACCCACTCGAGCGGCTTCCTCTTTCCAAAGAGGCCAGACCCAGGGAAAATGGCAAATTCTAGGCCACCACCACTTTTGTATGCACGCTTCTCTTTATCATAGAGGCCAACCTGCCTAGGCATTCCGCTCAAAAGCGACTTATGGATTTGGTCATAGTCTAGTGAATGCGCCTCATCAGTAGTGAGATGATGGCTGTGCCAGCGGAAAACTTCTCGTCCGAGCACAGCGAGTTCGTGGTGCAGATTCCCCCACTCTAGTACTCTTCTGAAGTTTAGAAATTTGTGTCGGCAAAACTTCCTCAGCTGGTTTTGCCTCCATTTCCTTCCTTCTTTGAATTGGTGGAGGTCAACCCATAGGTGAATCAATGACATGAAGTCTGAGTCGACGTCTTGCCACTTCTGGTGAGCGGCATCAGCCTCTTTGGCTTTCTCCGCAGGTCGCTCGCGCGGGTCCATGATACTGAGGCCACTCACAATAACTAACATCGCGTCCAGACAATGACGATGGCGAGCCTCTAACAACATTTTACCTAGCCGAGGCTCTACTGGTATTCTCCCCAGCATTGATCCCGTTTTAGTGAGTTCATTATCGCCATCAAGAGCATTGATTTCGCGCAGCGTGCGATAACCTTCGCTTATATGCTTGCTCGATGGAGGATCAAGAAAAGGAAAGTCCTCAATAGCTACCAACCCTAGTGATTTCATCCGCAGGATAACACCTGCGAGAGAGGATCTACGAATCTCAGGATCAGTAAACTCTGTGCGTGCATCAAAATCATCTTCCTCGTAGAGACGCACACAGACCCCTTCACTGACTCGCCCACATCTCCCCTTGCGCTGATTCGCACTGGCCTGAGATGTTTTCTCAATCTGTAACCTCTGCACCTGACGAGCTGGGCTCCAACGGCTGACACGGGCAACTCCCGTGTCCACCACGTAAATGATCCCCGGAATGGTCAAAGAAGTTTCTGCGACATTGGTTGCCAGAACAATACGGCGGCGTCTCCCATCAGGGCTAAAGACTTTTTGCTGATCCTGCAGGCCGAGCCTCGCGAATAGTGGTAAAATGTCGGTCCCGCCCCAGCCTCTACCGTCGAGCACGTCCACGCACTCACGAATTTCTCGTTCGCCGGGGAGAAAGACCAACACATCACCACTGCGATCTTTGCGGCTAATCCATTCGATAGCACGAGCCACATGACGAGACATGTCCTCAGTATTCTCACGCGGCAAGTATTCTGTCTCAACAGGGAATGTCCGCCCTTCCACATGAATGATTGGTGCGTCATTGAAAAAGTCAGCAAACCCACCCGCATCTAGTGTCGCAGAGGATATCAGGACTTTGAGGTCAGGGCGGCGTTCTAGTAAAATCTTCAGGTAACCTAACAAGAAGTCAATGTTCAAGCTACGCTCGTGCGCTTCATCAATAATCAGCACACTGTACTGTTTCAGATCTGGGTCCCCTTGGGTTTCCGCTAGCAGAATACCATCGGTCATGAACTTTACGCGTGTCTTCTTGCTAGTATTGTCCTGAAAGCGCACTTGATAGCCGACCTCTTGGCCTAGGCTGACACCCATTTCTTCGGACACGCGTTTTGAGACGCTGGCTGCAGCGAGGCGTCTGGGTTGAGTACACCCAACACGGCCCCGCACATTTTGCTCCTGAATGTACTCCAGAGCCATTTTCGGCAACTGTGTCGTCTTACCCGATCCCGTGTCCCCAACGACGACTGTTAGTTGGTTTTGATGAAGTGATGTTAGGATCGCATCACGCTCCCTGCTAACGGGTAGATCTGGGTACTTTAGCGTTAATACTGTCTGCATAATGTGCACAGTCAGATGGCACCAAATTTATTGAAAGTTCAAGCATTAAGCCTATGTATAAGGATTCACCCTAAAGTATTGCAATATATTCATAGTCAGCCTTAGCTTGCGGAATTTAAGAGCTATCTGGCGGCCGATCTCGCTCCAGATCTGCCTGTTGAACTATAAACCAGTTAAAGACGAACTGCATGTGCTCACTCAGCTCAGCAAGCTCATTCCTCTACATCTATTCAGTATGCCTTCTCGCAAACACTGTATAAATAAACAAGCTCGGACATTTACAGCATAGAGTCATGTCATAAGCCTGCTCTGCCCGCAAATCCCGCACTCCATAGGACTCAATAATATTGGCGATACAGCGTATTTATTCACGTCGGCCGGTTCGCCTTCGTAGAAC
>NZ_JBDOPO010000073.1:0-2493 GCF_039830215.1 Rubritalea sp.
GCATCAATCACACAGTCCATCCACTCTTACGACGATCTAGCAGGTTGGGCCTATGCCAATTTTTTAAGAATCACCGCATAGCAATGAATGGCCGTCTCCTCGACAAATTCAGAACACTACACCTATGAAAATTACGGAAGTGGGTAGTGCTGTACACGTTCGTATTCTACTTTAGTCAATGGCTCTAGATACCAAAGGCTGCTTCTATCGGACGCTAACTCGAGCCGTCTGCAGGTCACGATTTCCAGGGCTGCCCCAGTGATAGCAACAGCCCTCTATGACGTTGCTCCCTTCCCCCTATCCAAGCTAGTCAACGACCTATACATCCGACTCATCTCAGCCACTGGAGAAAGAATTCTACTTTGGGCACTGATGCCCTCAATACCAAGCGCCGCAGCCACCCGAGGCGACAACACCCGGCGTAATAGCGAAAAAGTCATTTTAAACTCACAGCTTTCTGGCAATTACACACTCACTGTGAACCACAAAGACACACTCAGTGGTAGCCCCCAATATTCAGCCTCAGCATCGACGGACATCGAATCGGACCACACGATCAATGAGATTTGGATCAACTTCAGTTCTTCAATGTGACTGATAGAAGTGGCAACCTTTTCGACGAAATTTTATTAGCCTCTAGTGCCAATTCAATTCAAGGCATGAGGGGGAGAAAGCTTCTATTTTGATGTGATTCAAAGCCACATGACTGCTCCAACTCTCAAGCTATTAAATCAGTAAACAACCATCACAGCCTGGTTCAAACTAAACAGGTCAGAGGATGCTGTGTGTCGCCTTGCAGCACCACTAGTCAAACGGATTTCATACGGACCAAACATCCAAAATGGAAATACCCTAAGCAATAGATTCAATGCAGACACTCATCCTAAGCAATGGTGCTTAGTCTCTCTGGTTATCGAGCCCACTCAAGCATCCCTCTACTCACACGGTGGGTCATCTAGAAGTCTTCGATTCACCAAACCTACAACACTAAGAGTAACCAGCCAATGGCCATTGCACCCCATCACAACAGTGGTGAAATTGCTAACCGATTGACAAACCAAAATTAAGAGACTAACAAAAACATATCCCTCTTAATCAAGCAACTCGAACTCGTCACAGCGAGCGTGGGTCCAGCAAGGCTGTATGAGCTTGTATGGTTTTCTCTTCCGCCCTGCCGCTGCTCGCTGCTCGCAGGGCTTTTTTTTGTGCCCTGATTATGGATTCAAACTGGACACCATTTATGAGCACGCAATCAAGCTGATAGATCAAAAAACATCACAGAATTCAGCTACCTAGCTAAGCTCCTCAAGCGTGACTTCCCAGGCAGCCACGGTTCACTAGAAATGCTCGAATCCCCCGCCCCCTGGACCTCGCTATCAATGCCGATTCAAAGGAAGCAAGCATCTAAGCAAAGCTCAAAAACAGATGGAATAGCTACTTTGCTGCCCAGTGATCGAGCTTTGAATACTGATACCAGATGCATGCCCAGCTGGTAACGCACCTGCTGTCCTCTCTGTCGGCGCTGCTATCGCTACAAGGAGCACTATTATTCCTGCGGCACACAGTGCTGATCTTTGCTGCTCGCTCCACGCTAGTTTCTTTATCAGCGACCACGATACAGCTGCCATAATGGACACACTCGAGGCTGTCACACGCTTTCGACCTGGGGGTAGGTCGGAATTCGGTCAAGTTCACCATGAGGTGTTCGACGAAACGCTCTGGGACAATCCCTTCCTAAAAAGGTGAGAGGACAAAGCCTGCTGGGATGCGCTTCAGTATGTTTCACATTGGACCAAAGCAAACTTCCACAGCATTCATGCACGCTTCAACTCAGAGCTGAACACGCAGCCAATTGCTGACATTGGCAACGAGCACAACTTCGGAGGGAAGCGGGACGACCTTTACCTTAACCGCAAAGGAGCCACCCCAGCATGGCTTTCAGGGAATGGAAAGCCACTCATAGGCTTAATCCTATTCAACATCACTGAACCTATCTTACTCACATTAGGAAGCGACAACACTCAATACATCAGCTTTTCACCACATGGAGCAGAAAGGAATCTCGCGAGGAAGGCTCTACTGCACCGTTACGAAACCAAATGCCCAGCAATCGATAACGACAAAAACCGAGTAGACATACGCAGCGGAATCTCCACCACATCGACGCGCCATGGTACCTCGGCGAACTCGCCCTCACCGCATGCCCTATCGCTTAAAAAATGCAAAAAAAATCAAAGATCAAATCTCCGAATTCCTGCTCGCCAGCGTGATAGCAAAGATCGAGCACTCGACGGTATCATGGCTGAACGCTCACCTGCAAAAGCAAAGCTACTCAGCCCAAAGCAACTCAGGCAAATACACCATCGAGCAATACAACATCGAGCAAATCGCAGAAAAATAGGTCAGGTCGACTGACAGGGCCAAAATGAGTCATTATGACCCAACAATTTGGCGCACATAGGACAAATTGTAACAAATAGCAACTATGAAGCA
>NZ_JBDOPO010000131.1:0-2490 GCF_039830215.1 Rubritalea sp.
GACGGTGATAGCGATCGGCTGGGATTCGGCCACCGCGTAGGATTGGCTGACGGGGTCAAAGTAGGGCAGGCGGATGGCTGGGATTGCTGACACATCCTGCGCCTTTGGTCGGATGGTGCGGATGTATGTGATTGTGTTTCCTTCAATCCTGCCGCGCGATTGCTTGGATGGGATAGAAAACTGGCGACTGAAGGCGAGTTGCTTTGCAAGTTCTGGGAGCTCGAGAACTTCAGGGAAGTCGCATTCGGCTACTTCGATGGTGAGTGTGATTGGGTCACCGACTGCTACGATTTCAGGGCTGGCGCTGACCCGGATTTTACGGAAGCCAACTTGGCCCATAAAGTCATGCGGCTTTCCAGCTTCTGGCAATGGGAGCACCTGCAGCTTCTGGGTGGGTGAACTGACGAAGTATTTCTTGTATTCCTCACCTTCTGGGGTGTCGAAGAAGTTGTTGTTGAAGTAGCTAGGGTAGTTTGTTTTCCAGCCTTTGATTCGCTTCTTGTGGTCTGGTGGATCGACGTAGGAGGTGAGCAATGTTGCCGGACTGAGAGTCTTTTCTCCAGCCGATTTAGCAACAAGGAGCTTGGTGAATGAGACGTAGTTGAAGAATAACTCGCCATTTTCTTTGAAACTGTGTCGGGCGATGAGTCTGTTGTTAGAAACAGGTAGGCCGATAGCGGCTTTGTCATTTCCATCGATCCATGCGTGGGGTGATCGCATAGAGAATTCCGAAGAATGGAGGAGCGGGAGGGTGAAGTCGATCGCTCTGAAACCAATGAGTGGAAGAGGTGACTGCCACTGGTATTTCACCCTGAAAGGTTGCCCAACGTAGACTGGAGTGTCGGGGATTTCTCTGGTGATGACCAAGCCTGGTAGTGTCTCAGCTTTCTTTACTGAGATCGATTGTTCTTCCTCGGTCATCAGCATTTCGCCATCCGCATCCAGCGTGAAGACTGGCAGCGAGACGTAACCGGGTTGGAGAGGGACTAGCTTATACCGCACGGCGACACTGGTCGGTGAGCCAGCTCTGCCCTGAGTCATTTCAAGTAACTTAATGTGTAGCTCGCTGGATTCTGGTGCTTCATTTGGCGTTACCTTTTTAGCTCCATCCACAAGGATTTCATAGGTGAAGGCTTCACCTACATAGAATGATTTGTCGGCGATAGAGCTGTGTATTTTGACCTCTGCAAGGGCAGAAGAAATGAGCGAGAGTACGAGAGTGATTTTGAGAAGTGTCATGGTCTACCAATCTTTTTCTACGGGAGTTCCTTTTTTCTTTGAGCCTGCAGCCTGTCTGGCTTGCTGCATTTCTTGGCTCATTCGGATGATGTCTTCAGGTGAGTTGCTGGGTGGTGGGAGGTCGTTAGAGTCGAGATCCATTTTTGTGGCATCTGAGGCGTCCATCTCACCTTCTGCCCCGCTTTCACTGTCACCTTCCTCACCCTCGCCTTCTTCACCTTCTTCGCTGCTTTCGGTTGGTTCCCCATCTTCACCCTCGTCTCCTTCATCAGAGGGTTCTCCAGATCCTTGAGGGTCTTGCGGCAGGGCAAGTAAGGCTTGCTGGAGAGCAAGCAGGGACTCACGGCCATGTGTGAGTGCTTTGCTCCATTCACTAATATAGTGGATGAGACTGAGCTTTTGTTTTTCTATCGCGGTGGTGACGTGTGCGCGGGTGTCTTTCAGTGGGGTGACTTCTGGCGGCATCCCTTTGAAATAGTTCTCGTTATAATTTTCTATCAGGGAGCTCACGGCCTTGGTGCCCGTGGAAACTGTTTGCTGGCGAGCTTCCCACTGTGGCGGTGCCTTTGGGGAATCTTCAGGTTTCGGCAGGTTGGATGCTTGTTGGCTGATGAGTGTGGTGAGCTTCTCACGGATTTCCTCTAGGTCCTCCCGCATCTTCTCCTGGCGCTTTTCTTGTTCTGCGATGGATTCCTTGAGCTTTTTCCTTTCCATCCGAGCCAGTTCGTTGTTGATGGCCGCGTCTTTATCGTTGCGATTGAGCAAGAGAACTAGGCGGTATTTGGCGATGCTTTGCTCTACTAGAGCCAGCGAGGTGTAGCTCGTCTCTGCTGTTTTAGATGCTTTGAAATAGGCATTGGCTAAGTTGTAAGTGATATCTCTGACGAGCTGTGGTGAGGGGCTTTCTAACAAAGCATTCTCAAAACTTAGAGCGGCATCGTCGTACGCTGTATCACGGTATTGAGCATTTCCCTGAAGGTAGTAGGTTTGCGCTTTCTCAGAGGCAAAGCTTTGCGGGGAGAGTAGCAAAACCAGAGTCAGGCAGGTGATGACTGCTGGCGTGAGCGAACGTGGACGCCGGAGAGTGTGCGGAATGAGCGCCATGAGTAGTAGCAGGAAGAGGGCTATGGCAATGAACCAGTGGAATATCTCGTCATAATCAATCACGCTTTCTTCTGCCAGCTGTTGGGTTCCACCTTGGCTGCTGATGCGCTGATAGATTTGGCCCAAAGCCATCTGCCTGGTGCCGAC
>NZ_JBDOPO010000088.1:0-2468 GCF_039830215.1 Rubritalea sp.
ATGGGATATTCGCTCGGGTTGGTTTGCATGGTCAGTTGGGATGAATACTCTAATCTTCCACCTTGAGATAAGTAATCTCACATTCCTTGGTAAGGCGTTCCTCTTGTTTGAGTGAACTCAGTGAGAAGGCACCACTTTCGTAGCGTTGGAAGATATCGAGCCCTCGGTCTAGCGATATCTTCCAGCCATTATCGCTTTGAATGCTGCGGGCGTGGAAGCTGGATTCATTTTCGTATGCAAAGGTGAATGTCACTTTTGAACTTTCGGAGGATGCTTGTACTTCCTTCAACCAACCGTCCTGCTTTTCACAATAGTCTGGGGCAGATTGTGTCACCAGATGAAGGTGCGCTTCTTCACCGTCGGGGGTTATCTCATTCACCATGGCCACAAGTTCGAGAATGTTTTTCACTTGGTGGAACATCCGAATGTATGGGTCGCGAATGACGATTCGCTTCGAGCCTTTGAGGTGCTTGGCAAAGAGTCGGTTGTAGCTGTAGCCTTTGATGTTTTCAGGGACTACAAGGTGTTCACCAGATACTAGCTCTTCTTCTTTTAAGGCTGGCTCTATCGGTTCTTTAGCAACTGGGGTATGGATATGAGGTGCCGAGTCGGTTACCGGTTCTTCCGTGTCAGTAGCTGTCTGTGCTGCGAGGTCAGGGTATTGTAATTCCTCCAGTGTTTCCACCTGGGTCACCTTGCCATGCGTGTCTGTGTAACTAAACTCTACCTCTGCATAGGTTTTATCAATACGCATCAGTTGATCCTTCACACGTTTACGTCCTTCAATTGAGAACTTCAGAACTTCTTCGATTTCCTCATCGGTTGCCTCTTCATGCGGGAAGAGGATCTTCATCAATCCTGAGAAGGTCTTATGAATTCCGTCTCTATCGCGTGTTGATATATTCGAGGACAAGGTGAACTTGTCCTTATACTTGTCCGAGTAATCGTGATTTCGGAGGGAGCGAAGAATCTCTGCGATGTAATCGACGACGAACCCATGGTCATTGGAGAACATCTCACCTCGGATGATATCTACTTCCCAACCCGGAATGTAGAAATGTAGTCTGTCGAGGAAGGCCGAGTCATAGAATTTATCTGGCAAGTCAACGAAGAGGTCGGAGTGCTTCAGCATATAGGGAATCGTGTGCTGGGTGTTGCCTACGAAAACCATGGAGGCTTCAGCTCCCAAAGTTTCGACACCACGCGAGAAGGACTTGTTCGCCATGTAGTTCTTCATGATATCTACTAAGCCCTTGTTGACACTCTTTTCTTTGCCCGCAAATTCGTCGAAGGCTACCGTATCCCAGTAGCCCACGAGGCCAAGCTTTCCGGTGGAATTGTTGACGAAGAGTTTCGGTACGGTGACCTCGCCGCCTGAGATGAGAATCCCATGTGGTGAAAACTCAGAATAGATGTGAGATTTGCCCGTCCCTTTTGGCCCAAGCTCGATGAGGTTGTAGTTGCGTTCACAAAATGGGATCAGACGAATCAGCTGTGTGAGCTTACTACGCTTACCCAACATTTCCGGGTTGAAGCCAATACTTTGAATGAGCAAATCGATCCACTCGTCAGTGGTGAATTGCCTACGAGCTTCGAGGTAGCTATCGTAATCGAAGTTTGAAAGCTGGATGGGTTTGATTGTGCTTAAAATCCAAGGGGAGACATTGCGGTCCTCGGTATGTTCGTACTCTACATCTGCGATACACCAGACTCCACTGACTAGGAGCTTAGGGTGTGCTTTGATGGTGCCAGAATCGATAAGTACTTCCTTGATCCCCAAATTAGCAAACTTGGCTTCATAGCAATCCTTCTTGTCATTCAGAGCTACGGAGATTTTATCGATGACCTTGTAACGGCCACGTTCCTTAATATTCGCACGGATGAGTCCAGCTTCATTACGGTGCACATAGTGGTTCATGAGAATTTCGCGCACTGTCTCGATGCCGGACTGTACGGAGTCTTCATCACTCGTGGCGCAGTATTGGCCAAGCAAGTACTCGAGAACATAGGAGGGGACAATCGCGTTCCCTTTTACGGTTTTTACCAAATCCTTCCGAACAACTAGTCCTTCGAAATGGTCACAGATTTTTTGATTGAGAGCTTTCATTGGGTATTAGCTGAGTTAGAAGTCAAAGTCACTAGAGATAGAGCGGCGAATTTTATAGCGGAGCGATTTATATTCTTTGTAATGGCTGGATTTAGCATTTTTTTCTTCAAGCTTGAGGATGACTTCCTCGCCATTGTGAGACTCAGCTTCTTTGCTCAGGAGGAAGCGCACCTTTAGTTCACGTTCTCTGGCATGCTCAGAGCTTAAGTCGAATATGAGTTCGTGGCTATCTGAGATGAGTTCACCATCTGTGGAGTATATCCCGGCTCGCATGCTGCGCGGCTGTATTTTGTCCGTCACCGCCTCTGTTTGGTAGAATGTCACTGAAACTTGGCCAGTAGTGATGATCTCATTACCACTC
>NZ_JBDOPO010000085.1:0-10778 GCF_039830215.1 Rubritalea sp.
AAGTCGTGAAGGCATGGGTGGCTAGTCGAGAGGACAAACTCGAAATCCATTATCTACCAAGCTATAGCCCAGACTTGAACCCTGATGAGTATTTCAATCGGGACCTGAAGTCCGAGCTAAGCAAGCGACCATCACTTCGAGGAAAAGGAAAATTCAAGGAGCAGGTTAAAACTCAAGTCAGGAGTTTGGCTAAGAGGCCGACGAGGATTCAGAAATATTTCAACTCATCAAAAATATCCTATGCTGCCTAATTTACCGCCCCATTAATAGATCGCATCTCAGAATCGATGAGTCGATTTTCGAGAAGCAAAGCCCTTACTGGCAGATCGAGACGGCAGCAAAGCGATAAAGAAAGCAGCCAACCTCAACCTACTTTTAACGATCTGAGGGACATCCCCAGTTTTGGCTATTCCCGTCGCCAAGGCGATCTATTGATCCGCTAGATGGAGTGGAGAAGATGCATAACATTCAATCTACTGCGGTGAATAAATGCTTGCGGGCAGCTGTGCCACAGCTGGTATACAAAAAGCCCCAGCACATTAGTGACGGGGCTTGCGTAGTACAACTTAATGGTATCTAGTAGACCTTACTGACAAGCCTCGCACTCTTCACCATTCATCATTGCTTCGAGAGAACACGCCTGTACTTCGGCTGGGCTGTGCTGCTTCTTCGGTGGACGCTTGGCCACAGAACTAGCTGCCACACCGCGGGTTGCTTTCTTCGTGTCGATAGTGGACTTCTCAATTCCTGATGCACCTTGTGAGCGGAGGTAATAGGTGGTCTTGAGACCAGTGGCCCATGCACGTCGGTACATGTGAGAGAGAGTCTTGATGTCAGGGACAGCGATGAAGAGGTTGACAGATTGGGATTGGTCGATCCACTTCTGGCGGCGTGCTGCGGCATCGATGACAGCCTGGTATGGGACGCCGAAGACGGTGCGGTGCTTTTGCTTGATTGTTTCTGGGATTTCGTTGATCTCATCGAGCTCACCATCAAAGTACTTGAGCTGGTCGAGCATTTCACGGTTCCAAAGCCCTTCTTTCTTGAGGTCTGTGACAAGCTGGCGGTTGAGTACGAGGAAGTCTCCTGAGAGGTTGGACTTCACGAAGAGGTTCTTATAGTTCGGCTCGATACATGGAGTGGTGCCCATGATGTTGGAGATAGTCGCTGTCGGCGCGATAGCAAGAACGTTGGAGTTACGCATGCCGTTCTTGGCAATCTTTTCGCGCACTGGCGTCCAGTCCATCTTGTTACCACGAGGGACCTCGACTTTCGCGCCTCGCTCGTCCTCGAGGATATCGACTGTATCCTGAGGCATGAGACCGCGGTCCCACTTGGAGCCTTTGTAGGATGAGTAGGTACCACGCTCAGCAGCAACATCGGAGGAAGCGCCGTATGCGTAGTATGCGATGGCCTCCATGAACTCGTCGTTGAACTCGATAGCGGCATCGGATGCGAAGGCTAGGTTCTTTTTGTAGAGTGCATTTTGCAGCCCCATGACACCCATTCCGATAGGACGGTGGCGAGAGTTCGCAGTCTTGGCAGAATCAGTCGGGTAGAAGTTGATGTCGATGACATTGTCCAGGGCTCGAATGCCGACGGTGATGGTCTCCTTGAGCATGTCGTGGTCGAGCGATCCATCTTCGCGGATATGGTTGTCGAGCACTACTGAGCCGAGGTTACACACCGCAGTTTCTTCGTCGGATGTATTGAGTGTGATCTCAGTACAGAGGTTCGATGAGTGGATGACACCTGCGTGGTCCTGTGGTGAGCGGAGGTTGCACGGGTCTTTGAATGTTATCCATGGGTGACCTGTCTCGAAGATCATCTTGAGCATCTTCTTCCACATTTCGATAGCTGGCTGCTTCTGTCCCCAGATCTTGCCTTCTTCTGCCATCAGCTCGTACTCAGCGTAGCGACGCTCGAATGCCTTGCCGTAGAGGTCGTGAAGGTCTGGCGTCTCGTTTGCGCGGAAGAGTGTCCAGTCTTGGCGAGCTTCCATGCGCTTCATGAAGAGGTCAGGAATCCAGTTCGCTGTGTTCATGTCATGACAGCGGCGACGCTCGTCACCGGTGTTCTTACGAAGCTCTAAAAAGTCTTCCATGTCATTATGCCATGTCTCAAGGTAGGCGCAACCAGATCCGCGACGCTTACCACCTTGGTTGACTGCAACGAGCTGGTCGTTATGGAGCTTAAGGAATGGTATAACCCCCTGGGATTCACCATTGGTGCCCTGGATGTAACCACCGGTACCACGCACAGCGGTCCATGAACCACCGAGGCCTCCAGCCCACTTGGAGAGATAAGCATTGTCTGCGATACCACGCTGCATGATTGACTCAATGGAGTCGTCGACCTTGTAGAGGTAGCAGGAGGAAAGCTGGCTGTGGAGTGTCCCGGAGTTAAAAAGTGTCGGAGTGGAGGAACAGAAGCGACGACCTTTGTAGAGGTTGTAAAGACGCACACACCAGTCTTGCTTGTTAGCTCCGTCTTCTTTGAAGAGGCCCATGGAGACACGCATCCAGAAGAACTGTGGCACTTCGAGGCGGCGTTGTTTGTCACCCGTTTTGTCGATCACGAGGTAGCGATCGTAGAGTGTCTGAATACCGAGGAAGTCGAAGTCGAGGTCAGCAGTAGGGTCGAGCGCGTCGGCGATCTGATCGAGGTCGTAGCGGCCGTCGATGAGCTCTGGGCTGAGGCGCTTGATATTGACACCGTGCTTGAGGTAGGCCTTGAAGGCGGTGACGTGAGCAGCTTTGAGGCCTTCGATGCCATCGCGCAGAATGTTCCAGTCGAGAACTTCTTCGTAGATGTAGGAAAGGAGGATGCGGCCAGCAAACTTCGAGAAGTCAGCGTCTTGCTCGATGAGTGTCTTGGCATTGAGCGTGATGGTCTTCTGCAGGCCATCTGCGGTGATCTCGGTGCCGATGGAGCGGCGGAGTTCGCGCTCGATGTCATTTTCCGAAAGGCAGAGGTCGAGGCCAATGGAGGCAAACTGAATGCGCTTCTTGAGCTCAGTGCCGTCCCAGAAGATGGAATTTCCATCGGAAGTGGTGACGACCACCATGGAATCCTGCTGTGGGTCTTCGACTGGAAGTGCGTCTTCGTCAGTGCGCGTGGATGCACGCTCAGCTCGGTAGAGGACGTAGTGCGCAGCAATCTTGAAATGACCTTGGCGCATGAGTTCTTCCTGAACAATATCCTGGACGTCTTCGATGTGGATGAATGCTTTTTCCTCAGTACGTACGCGCTCGGTCACTGCGTGGGCGACTGCTGCTGCCGGTGAGGCATCAAGCTTCATGGTGAGGAATGCCTGACGGACTGCGTTTTCGATCTTGGTCTCAGACCAAGGAACGACGTTGCCGTTGCGGCGGATGAGGCGTACTGTGAATGGCTCGCTGGAGATTGCGGAAACTTCGATAGAGCCTTTGTCAGCAAGTGAACGGTTGAAGACGAGGGATTTCGCTACGTCGTGTGCATCGTTCTCGATCAGTGCTTTTTCGATGAGAAGATAGAGATCGTTCTGAGTGAGCTTGAGCTTACCACCGTCGATGACTTGCTCAATGAGTGACTCGGCAACACTGTGTGCGACGCCAGATACAAAGTGGCGGTTCTCATCGTTGAAAATACTATCCTCCTCCAACTGGCGTGCAAGAAGTAGATCAGTGAGTGCGCCACCGATGGTGTCGGCTACGTCTTCGAGTGAGAGCTCAGATTCTGTGGAGCCATTGACAACGATGACTTGTGGAACGTTTGCTGATGGAGCAGAAAGCTGATCGCGCCAAGCGAAGTCAGGTTTTTGAGAGCGAGGAAGAGTAACGACGTTTTTCAGAGCAACGTCTTCTTCTAAGGTTAAGTTACGGTACATTGTATAAGAGTGGCGTGTTTTTTTGGTTATCTTGAATGAGAAGTGAGAAGTATGAAGTTCTCGGTTGATGGAACCTAGAAGTGAGGAGTTGCTTGGCTACATGAAACTTCTCACTTTGCTCTTCACTCTGATCACTCCTTTAGCTTCGCTAAAGATCATCGTCGTCGATTTCTCCTAGTGCGGATGCTTTCTGGTATTCTGTGACTCGGCCTTCGAAGAAGTTTTGTTCCTTCTTGATGTCCATCATCTCGGCGAGCCATGGGAATGGGTTGGAGGTGCCACCTTCGACGAGTGGCTCTAGACCACATGCTGTGAGGCGACGGTCGGCGATGAAGTCGATGTATTGCTCGAACTCTACCATGTTGAGGCCAACGGCTGCTACTGGGAGACAGTCGCGAATGAAAGCCTTTTCTAGGCGGATGCCTTCGGCCATTGTCGCGCGGAGATCTTCTTTAAATTCGTCAGTCCAGATTTCAGGATTCTCGTCGACGAGATCCATGAGGAGGTTGCGAAGCAGCTCAATGTGGTTGGATTCGTCACGGAGTGTGTAACGGAACATCTGGCCGATACCTGGAAACTTATTCTGGCGGTATAGGCTGAGGATCATACCAAAGAGGCCGTAAAACTGTGTACCTTCCATCACCTGACCGAACATGAAGATGTTACGACCGAGCGCTTGCTTGCTCTCGGGTTTGGACATGTCCATGTCGCGGCGGAGGCCACGGCTGTTGGAAACAACGAAGTCAGTCTTGTCCTTGATGGTCGGGATGTCTTCGAGCATTGCCTCGCACTCGTGCGGGTTGATTCCGAGTGAGGAAACCATGTAGACTAGTGAATCAGCGTGGATGTTCTCCTCGTGAGCGTGACGGCGGAAAACGAGGTTGAGCTCAGGTGCTGAAACTAGCTCGCGGATGACGTGGATGACGTTGTCGCCTACGATGCCTTCTGCTGCGGAAAAATAGCCGATACCCATCTTGATGATCCAGCGTTCAACGTCTGAGATCTCATCGCTGCGCCATTGCTCGACATCTTTTTGCATCGGGATATCTTCTGGCTCCCAGTGGTTGGCGCGCATTGTTTTGTAAATCTCGTACGCCCATTCGTATTTGAGCGGAGCGAGTCCGAATCCCGATGGAGTGGTTCCATTTATAACGCGTTTGCTAGAGAGAATATTCACAGCAGCTGCAGAGTCGATAGTGATAGTGGCGTCGCCTAGTGGAGTGGTGGTCATGTGGAAGAAGTGTTCAGTTTTCAGAGTTCAGACTAAGTTGATGAAACCTTGGGTAGTAAGAAAGTATATTTGGTGTTCGGTGCTCGGTATTCCGACTTGGGCTATGACTCCTAGAGTTATCGCTTTGTTTCTTCGTGCTGAATCGGAACACTGAAAACTGAACTCGTAAAATGTCGTACTAGCAACTAAAGTTCGTCGTCTGCGAAGTCAGTTTGTGTTTGGGTGGTGGTGGCGTTGGCTTGGCTTGCTCCGCTGGGGAAGAAGACTTCATCGAGCCATGGGAGTGGTGATAAGTCTGCTGCTGGGCCGAGGCCACATGCTGCGAGTCGTCGAGCTGCTACATAGTCGATGTAACTGTCGAGAATGTCGTTATCGAGTCCTACGCTGGATGCTCCGGGAAGATAGTCGCGGATGAATGCTTTTTCAAGGGCGACTGCTTCATCCATTAGGGCGACAAGCTCGGCATCGAATGCGTCGGTGCGTATGTCGTTGTTCTCTTGGTTGAGCTCAGAAAAGAGCTTGCGGAAGAGTTCACAACGGAATCCGGCATCGCGCAGGAGGCTGGAGAGAATTTCGGCTGTGCCGGTGAGCTTACCAGTGCGTCCCATTTCTAGAACGACAGCATAGAGGCTATAGAACTGGAGACCCTCCATGCACTGGCTGAAGAGGAAGGTGTTCTTGGCGAAGGCTTGCTTGTTGGCAAGCTGGGTCATGTCGACACCACGGTCGAGTTCGGCCATGTGCTTGAGAGTGAGAGCTTTGACCTTGGTAGCAGCTTCCGAGAAGACGTTGGTGCAGGCGAGTGGGTCGAGCGAAAGTGAACTAAAGATGTGAACTAGAACGTCCTGCTGAGTGTTTTGTTCATGCACGTAGCGGCCGAAAACGAGCTTTAACTCAGGTGCCGTGACGATATCGCGGATGGCATAGATTTCCTCAGCTCCAGTGATTTCACCGGAGGATGCTTGGTAACCGAGTAGCATATGAACTGCCTGCTGGTTGTCTTCCGAAATGGATGCCCACTGTGCTGCGTCACCGCGGAGCGCAATATCCTCAGGCTCCCAGTGGTTGTTCTTCATCTCCGTGTAGAGATCGTATGCCCACTGGTATTTGAGTGGGAGAATGTTGAAGAACATGGTGTCGCGGCCGTTGATGACCTTCTTCGCTGCGTAAGCTTCTTGTGCCTTGGCCTCGTCGATTTCGAAGGTACGATTTCCGAGAGTTACTGTGGTGGTAGACATTATGTGTGAGTAAATTCTATGAAATTGAGGGAGTTGAATCGGAGGTTCAATCAGCCGTTCCGGACTCTTTTGTGCCCCTTGCTGACACGGTGGCGAATATGCAGCAAGTACCCCTCAAAGGTCAACGCCATTTTGCATCATATGGTATTCACAAATTATTAACAATACAATATATTGTACTTTTAGTGATTGGTGGAAATTTTGGATAAAAGCTGGCCTTGTCGCTAATCCTTGCAAGTTCTAGGTTTATCGAGGGTTTAGTACTGCTCAATCAATCCAGCGAGCTACAGTGTCTTGCGCTACAAAAAAAGATTCATCTGTTAGATGAAGTCGAACAATCGGGTTAATTTTTAAAATTAGCTCTCCCGGACATTTAGCTCAGCCTAAAAAACAACCATACCCCCCATAGTTCAATGATCTTATTTTTAAAATAATAAGTGCGAGGGATTTTACGAAACATGAGACTGCGCGGTGAACCTTGGCAGAACCTTGAGTAATCATAAGACGAGAGAAAGTGTAGCGACTTTGTCAAATGAGATCCTTCTAAAAAAATGTTTAGCTTTTAGGCTGGCTTGCCAGTCATGGCAAAGAATGGGCATCGCTACACTCCAACAATGATGATAAGACCATGATTTTACTATCTAAAATAAATTATATACGCTATACTCGACGCACTCGATGTTGATTGGTGACTCGAGATTTAAGGGGGCGGTGCAGCGGCCGACTTGGCACTGTAGCACAGGCATGGTGGTTTCAAGGCTAGTAAGAGTTTCAAGTCTTAGGCCTGTAGTACGATTCACAGGGAGACAAAGCCTATTTAAAAGATGTGCGCAAGAGCTGGTTGCTAATTGGCGAAGAGCCCAATCATGTGAAGGTCGATCAGGTGACTAAGATCGAGAGCTAATTCTCCTAAGATGAGCTGCATGAACTACGCAAGAATCAGGTGTATTGTATACAGAATAGAAGCTAAACCCGCACCACTAGTAAAATGGCGACGCATGGTTATTTTTCATGAAATCCGATGAAGAAATCTGCCGAAGAAGTAAGCCACGCGCATCACTAAAGACAACCTTAGGCTGGATAAGCACATCATTGAGACAGTGCATTGATGCCCAACTTAACATCCAGTCGATCACGAAGCAGCTATAGGTGCCTTAGTGCAAATGATTCAGAAAAATTTAAAAGTGCTGCGGATGAGGCGACCGAGTAAGCTGGCACCGTAGCGATACAAGTGGGTCATCGGCATCTCTGCAGCGGATGCACACAGTTCTGATCTTGGTACCGTGACAAGCCTCCAGGCGAGCAAGGTCAATACCGATGGTTCTGCAGTCTACGACAAGAAAAAGAGCAACATAGACCAATGAAACAACGCTTCCACGAACCCGCAATGGCACACTATGCTGAATACAATTACTCGCTACTGGCGTTATACTTCAAAGCTCTTATACTCTTGCACATGTAAAGCACTTTAGCCTCTCGGTCTTCAGCCTAAAGCTTTGTGCCAGTGTTCCCAAAACTGGTGGCTGGGCAGATTTTCAGGCAGCCCTTCCGCCTGCATCATTTCACTCTACAATTACCAGCACGCAAACACTCCAGCTAGCTCCGAGCAATGCACCAAAACTCCAACCAGCCTTGATGAATTTCCGTGCGATCCTTCTGACCGAGGAATAGCAAGGAGCTAAGTACAAAACCGTTGGCTAGCCTCCACATGGGGGTTACGAGCAGCTTCCAGACGGTAGTAACTATCAAGCAAATCTACCTCCATCCCTAGCTCCTCACGCACTTGCTTGAGCGACTGGTCAAGGTATGGGCGGTAGTCTATCTCCTCCAGCGGTTGACAATTTGAAATCATACCAAGATGAACAGCATCGGCGTATACCTTGTGAGCGTGCACGGGAAATCGATAGGCCTTCGGGTACCAATGGCCAGCAACATAGCCAAACACCTTGGATGCCGTGGTACTCATGGCGTGAGAAGACCCCATGGTGAAACCAATAGTGAACGCCTCATCCATCAAGCTCGTGCCGCGTCCTAACAAGAGGTGAATGCAGTCGTGTTGGAACAGGCTGACTCTCCCTTTAAACATGCTGAAGGGTGTGAATGAGAAGCATGGATTCTCCATCAGTCGGACAATCCAGGGAACTTCCGAGGCTTTGTTACCAATCGCTTCCAGCTTTGCCAAGGCATCGCGCAAAGTCATACCCCGTTCCGCCAAGGGAATGAGAAATGTTTGGAGATCTGGATGGTAGCTAGGCATTACTGTCATGCTACCACAAGCTGAAATGAAATGCTAGACTTCTGGCGATCCTAACGGCGACATTTATGTCAAACGGACGGTTGCTCCGCGCCGCCTGTGTCGAGCCACAGCCCAACTTCTAGAACTGCGTCAAGCCTAAGTACTCCAGAGAGTGAGCCTGCTGCTTAATGCTAATCGGATGGATTTATGTTTTGCCAGCCAACCCCGCCGGGCATCTCGGAGATCTGCCCCTGCCATTGAAGAACTGCGATCCAATGAACCATTTTGAAGTCGTGTTATTTTACCAGAGTGAGCTTTGAAACGCGGCCGGTGGTGTTCCAATCTTGAACATAGAGATTCCCTTCAGCATCGAAGCTGAGCCCGTGGGGAGCCGAGAATATTCCAGGGTTTTGATCTTTAGGAGCGACACCGAACTTTGCCCATTGCTTCTTATTCGGGTTGTCTCCCACAAAGGAAACGGGTGCGCCATTTTTGTCGATAATCACAACGCGTGCTTCGAGCTCGGCGACAGCTAGGTAGTCCCCATGAAATGAGACTGAGCATGGTCGGCGGAGATTCCTGGCGTGCTCGCCAATCCAGTTACCATCGAGATCTAAATGGACAAGTCGACGTTTTTCCCTGTCACACACGAGCAGACGAGGCTCACCGAATCTGGTGTCGATCCCCAGCCCGTGACAGGTTTTAAATTTTTCAATATCATTGCCACGGCCACCAAAGCTTTTAATAAGTTTCCCTTCTTTATCAAATTTGTGAATGAGGTTTGAACCGTAGCCCATGCTAACAAAGATCGAGCTATCGGGAGCGACAGCGATGCCGGTGATCCCTTTGAGGCCACCTGTGATTTCGCCAGTCTTCTCGTTCGGGATCTCCATCACGATGTTGCCGTCGAGATCGAGTTTTACTGCACGAAGGTGTTTGTTGTTTTTGCCGTAAGCATTGAGCTGGGCTCCGAAGAGGAATTGTTTGTCCCCCTCGGTCACTATCTGCAGTCCGTGGATGCCCTGCGCGGGTGAAGCCATCGCCTTAACAAATGTTCCGTCGGATTTGAAAACACAGAGGGACTTTTCACCGTCGGTACTGACGTAGACCAGACCTTGCTTGTCGACTGCTACCCCGCCGTGAGTTGGGCCAAGTTTTGCATTCTCAGGGAGCTTGCCCCAGTCGAGTACGTTTTCGTAGGTGAAGGTACCATTGCCAGTACGGACGACTTCAGTCAGGGTTTTGGCTTTGGGAGGCTGTTCGTGGCCTTGATGTGCTTGGGCGGAACTGAAGAGAGTTAAGCCAATAAATCCAGAGGTAAGAAGAGGTTTCATCATATGTGCTGCAGAATAGTATTCTGCAGATGAAACGCAAGCTGTACCACAGATCTTTCAAGCCCCGGTAGCTAAAAAACTACCTGCGTATCCCACGATAGCGGCTAGTCTTAGGATCTCGCTCGTCATAGGTAGAGTCGTCTTTGTAACCTAGCACGCCATGGCGCTTGAGGTTTTTAATAAATGTCTTGGTATCTTCGCTGACTTCTTCGTCGGCAACCAAAGTCCCTAACAACCCGTCACCTATACTGAGTCCATTGAGAGTGGCGTCGGCAGTATCGACAAATTTGCTAATTTTGCTGGCAGCAATACGAAATTCCGAGATGGTCGATGGGAGCTCTTTAATGGCTGGGCCGAACTCTGCCACTTCAGCCTTCACCACATCAAAGGTTTGCTCGGCCGCGTTCGCCGCTTTTTTCACGCTAACGATAGCTTCGTGCACCTCTTCCACGGAAGGTTCTAGCCCCTCCCCTAAATCTTTAAAGCTGGTAGTTGCGGCCTCGAGGTTGGCTATCGATTGCTTGATATTTTCAAGATTATCATCACCGAGAACTCCATTATTTACCTTCTCTAAGGTGTCACTTAGGCGACCGGAAACGGCGCGGATGTCATCGAGTGCCGAGTCGAACTTGAGCAAAGAAGTTCGAGCGTCTTTCATCAGTTTACGCGCATCCCGAGCGACCGATTCAGCATCAGACTGGAGCGCATCTAGCCCCCCAGCCCCACCGCCAATCACCTCTGAACCATCTTCAAGAATGTCTCCAGGCTCACGAATTTCCGGAGGCACGACGACGATCATTTTATCTCCTAACAATGAGACTGACTGCACCATAAACTTTGAATCACTATAGATTTTAACGCGATCATCGAG
>NZ_JBDOPO010000020.1:0-2467 GCF_039830215.1 Rubritalea sp.
ATAGAGTGAGCAAATTATGAATTCAGGCTTTTGGCTGAGGCTGATGAGCAGCCACATTTAAGCAGCCTAGATAGCTAACGAACCCTGCGTGTTGCGATTGAAGGGCACACCTAAACTATTTTGATGCAGTCAGGAATAGCTAACATTACCTCATAAATAAGATTACTCTAGCCGACCGTGGCTATGTGTGAAAATTGATGAAGAATAGACGCTAGAAACGCGGGTGGGATATTCTCGGTATGACTGAATGAAGAGCAAAACAATAAAGCCAGTATCCCTATTTGAGAATACTGGCTTCATTGCTTAGAATGGGGAGATTTTTATGGAGGGGCTGAGATTCGTCAGATCGTCAGGGCATTGAATCCTCCATCGACTACCATTTCGGTGCCTGTGATGAAGCTGCCGGCTTTACTGGATGAAAGCAGTAGAGTGGCACCAATAAGTTCTTCAGCATTACCAAAGCGTGCAGCTGGAGTTCCGCCGATGATCTGGGCGACACGTTCTTCGTTGAGGACCTTGCGGTTTTGCTCAGCTGGGAAGAAGCCTGGGACAAGAGTGTTGACTCTGATGTTTTTGTTTGCCCATTCGCGCGCCAGGTTGCGGCTGAGGTTGTGCACTGCGGCTTTACTTGCTGAGTAGGTAAATACTTTCGAGAGCGGGTTGAGGCCAGAGATTGATCCGAGGTTGATGATGGATGCTGGCTCTCCACGCTCGAGAAAGTATTGACCAAAGACCTGACAGGCCTGCACTGTCGCTCCGAGATTGATGTCGAAAATACTCTTGAATTCGTCCACGCCGATTTCGAAAAATGGTGTTGGCGAGTTGACTCCAGCACCATTGATAAGGATGTCGATCTTACCAGAGCGCTCGATGACTGTGTTTCGTAGCTCAGTGAGTGAGTCCTTTTCCTTCAGGTCGGTAGCGACGAAATAACCACGGCCACCAGTAGCTTCGATAGCTGCGAGTCTAGCTTCAGCTTTAGCTGGGTCACGACCGGCGAGGACCACTTCTACGCCAGCTTGCGCGAGACCTTGAGCCATGTGGCCACAGAGTTCGCCGGTTCCGCCAATAACGATGGCAACTTTATCTTCGAGGTCGAAAAGTGAGGTGATGTAGTTCATGTGTGTTTTAGTTATTATGATTTGCCGGCCATTGGAAGTACTCGTTGGCATTGCGGTAGCAAATGTCTGAGATGAGCTTGTTGAGTTGAGCTTTGTCGTCTGGGATTTCGCCATCTTCTACAGCTTTGCCGATGAGTTGGCAGAGGAGCCTGCGGAAGTATTCGTGGCGCACGTAGGAGGTGAACGAACGTGAATCTGTCAGCATGCCTACTGAGGTGCCTATTGCCCCGAGCGACATCAAGATGTCGAGTTGTTCGATGATCCCGCGTTTGTGGTCGAGATGCCACCAAGCTGGTCCGTATTGGATTTTCCCAGGACAGGTTTCATCTTGGAAGCTTTGTAAAGCACAGCAGATAGCGGCGCTTTCGTTAGGGTTGAGATTGTAGACAATAGTGCGGGGGAGTGTTGCCTTTTCTTGAATGGATGAAAGGAAATCCACCAGAGCCTGAGTTTGTGGCCAAGCTCCCATTGTATCTAGGCCAGAGTCAGGGCCGATACGCTTAAATAGTGGCTTGTTTACATTGCGAAGCGGTCCTAGGTGGAGTTGCATGGTCCACTGTTTCTCAGAGTTCCACTCTGCTACATGGCGCATGATGTCAGCAGCAAAAATACTCCAGTCTTCTGTGCGGTTTGGCGCATTGCCGAGTGCAGCGTTGTGGAAAATAGCATTCAATTCCTGAGGCGTCGATTCACCAGTTGGGCAGAAGGGAATTCCGTGGTCAGAGAGGCGACAGCCTACAGCGTGGAAGTCATCGTGACGTTGTTTGAGGGCCTGCAGTAGCTTAGAGTAATCTGTGATTTCTGTGTTGCAGCGCTGACCGAGTTGTTTGAGCCAAGCGCTATATTGTTCAGGCTTATCAATGGCCATTGCTACGTCAGGGCGATAAGTTGGAAGTGTTCGCGCGGTGTCTTCGGCTGCCAATCGCTGGTGCACGGATAGATCGCATGCTGGATCATCTGTTGTGCAGACTAGTGAGACGTTGAAGCGCTTGAGGAGACCACGAACGCCAAGCTCCGGGTTGGAGAGTAGTTGCGCGTTCGTCTTATTCCAAATTTCTTCAGCAGTATCAGCAGTGAGTACAGTGTCGATATCGAAGACTCTTTGTAGCTCTAGGTGAGCCCAGTGATGCACAGGGTTTCCGACAGCGAGAGGCATGATGGAGGCGAAGGCATGGAACTTCTCCCATGGTGAAGCACTTCCTGTGACAAATTCTTCCGCTACACCACAGCCGCGCATCAAACGCCATTTGTAGTGGTCGTGCTTGAGCCAGAGCTCCCAAAGATTAGCGAAGTGGTGATCGTCGAGGATCTCCTGCTGGTTTAGGTGCGTGTGGAAGTCGATAATT
>NZ_JBDOPO010000213.1:0-2455 GCF_039830215.1 Rubritalea sp.
CAAAAAGCTCAATCCATAGCAAGTTACTGATTGCGACAGGACCTCGGAGTGAAGTCAGCCAATCATCTTTCATCAAGGGCCATAGTGAGAAATGGGACCCTCTTGGGCGGAATGCTTCTTGAATACTGCGAAGACGAAATGATATAAAAGTGAGCTTAAGCCAATTCCTGAGTACACGACGAACAACCCCCCAGGTTATGTAGCTATAAACAAAAGTGTGTAACCCGTGCTGCTCCCTAGATTGGTTAAAACTTGTTGCACTATTCAGAGCATCTCGAGCACTAGAAACGTCACTACTATCCATGTAATGTTGCAACCAATTGGTATTATAGCCCTCACGCTGAAGAAGCTTGGGCAAATCCGCCCATTGGTAAGAGTAGAACTCCCCCCGCTCATACGATTCTTTACATAAATGGATAAAGTAAGAGCAAAAGAAAAAAACCTTCTCTCCACCAAACCATCTTGGTTTGGCGTGCTTCTTGAGATGCCAGCGACTCCACAGATGACGCAAGCTAATAAAACCTCTCAAAAACATTGGCAGTGCTTGATAAACTGCTTGCAAGCTCAGTGCACGCTTGGAGATGATCGAAGAACGTTTCCATTCGTAAGCAATATTAAGATTCTGACATAAGTCCCGCAGTGCCTTGTGAAGACTTGGATTTGCGGTAACAAGTCGAAGCTTTTCTGGCTTGTTATGGATAATGATTTCTTCTAAGGCGAATAGACGAATAGCGTCCTTTATCCTAGGCGACTTCCACTGACTCTTTTCGACAAGCGAAGTCAACCACCAGTAGCTCAAATCGTCTTGAATAACCAAGTGATCTATAAGGGGCTTTTGCTTGACTTGGCTTTGTCCTAATTCATGGATCCATGAAAGATATTTTCCACGTAATCTTTCGGCATGAGTATCGATATACCGATAAAGAGAACGAGCACCATTCTCTTCCGAGTACCCTTCCCAAGTATACGTTATACCCGGGTATTCGGACGGCTTACCACTAGCATCCCACAGAGTAATCAAGGGGTTTTTCATATACCCAGGCTTTTATTCCGATAACACATCAGTTCAACCAAGGTCTACCCTGACAGTCCCAGGCTCGTTAATGCTCCGGAAGAATCCCACCCATTCGCTAAGCCAGTTTGATCTAACACGTCCACACAGATCAAAAAACATCTCTCGAACTCTGGTAGTATCCTCAAGAGCCCACCATGCATCTGGGTCTTCCCATATTTCATTAACATGATCAGCTGCTAAGACTGGATCAGAGAATACAACTCGCTTTTTCTTTAATTCACTGACTAACTCCCCAAACGCAGTATCCAACTGCCACAGCCTTTCATCATACAGCAGTATAGTCGGAATCCCAGAGTGCATCGCCTCAGAAAAGGTCGTCTGCGGATACGTACAAACAATGAGCCGGGAACGCGCAAACGCTTCCTGCAGTGTTCTAGATGATGGGCTACACTTATGAATACCGAGATCGTCTGCAAATCGATTCTTGGATTGAAACCAACCCCGCCCATTTGATCTCGCTCTAATGCTGAGATGGGGTGTTACTTCTGGAGCGAGCTCGTTGATGAAGTCCAGTTTCTGAACATAATCTTCCATTATATGAGGACCCTTAGGTCCAGATTGGGCTCGGTACGGATATAATGCGGCCTCAAAAGCAACCAAAGTCAAATCTTTCTTAGATTTTCTCTTAATCCCAGCAGAAATGAGTTTTATAGGTGATAATTGAACATGATTATCCTCCAACGGCTGGTGCCACACTATCATTTTATCTGAGATTTTTTCCTGGTGAAGAAATACGGTCATTTCAGACTTAATCGCACCACCATGTTGCGATACAACTAGCTTCTTTCCCTGATCCACATGACCGGCGGACCATACATTGAACAAATCATTTGTAAGGTGTTCGTTTGTTGTAAAGATTGTTCTGGGTTCACTCCTGATGTCATCTACTTTCTTTAATAGTGCCTTATACCCTTCTAAATAGGTAATTGGTATTTGGTCGATAATGTGTGTTTCCAGGAATTTTTCAAAACTATTTTCAGCTGCAATATCAATAACTATTGCACTTCGAACATTAGAAGGCCTTGGCATCCTTATCTCTTCAAAAAATTCACAGTGCTTTCGGGGTAACTGTTTGAGCCTGACTGCCAACCGAATCAGTGATAACGTATCAAATGAGCCACTCACACAAACTACGCTGTACTTTTTTTGGATCTTATCTGCTATTGAGTCCACAACTTGCACAATTTTGTCCCTCAGCGAGCTACCCTGAGACACGATACCGCTTGCATATTCTTCAGAAGGATAGGAATTATTAAATGGCTGAATATGAACTCCTATCTGTTGACTGTACTCCCAGTCAATCATGCTCCTGATCAACTCGTGATTCCAAAGATCATGAAAAATGAGACGTTGGAATTCAGTATGATCGCGAGGAACTAG
>NZ_JBDOPO010000056.1:0-2443 GCF_039830215.1 Rubritalea sp.
CTTTCTATGGCGGCCAGGGCCGCCATAGAAAGTCGGAAGCCCTGGCGAAACTCTTAAACCCTTGAATCAGTCTTTCTACCTCTATAGACTGTATTTCTAGGACCGAAATCAAATTTCCTATCAGTGACGCTGACGTGGCTCTGGGTTTTTGCCATAGCGGTGGTGCAATATATCGTTATTGCGGCCCTTTCGTTATTGGGTGCTGTTACGGTTTGTCTGGCACAGGACTTTGCTAAATTGATTCAGCTGTTCACCATTGCAATGATGTTTAGTAGTGGGATTTTTTGGGATGTCAGAGCATTAGACCCAGCTATGCAGTGGTACATCTTCACGTTTAACCCCATCGCTTTTTTGCTCGATGCGTATCGTCAAGTATTGCTCTACCACAACCATGTCGATTTACTGCAATTACTGCAGACGCTCACGGTCTTCTCGGCACTCTGTGCGGCTGTGATGTTGTGGATAAAACGCAATGAGACCTGGCTTGCTTTGCGAGTATTATCCCGATGAGTACCAATGGCGAAGAAGTTCTTATGGAAGTGCGTGATCTGTGCTTTTCATATAAAACGAAGCTGGGGTTTTGTTCTGAGCATAAAGAAGATGTCGTCGCGAAGGCTTCGTTTTCTCTGAGGCGCGGGCAACGTTTGGGTATTATAGGCCGTAATGGAGAGGGTAAAAGCACGCTTTTGAGATTGCTGGCGGGTACGATTTCCCCGGACTCGGGAAAAATTTGGAGGGCGCCCGAGGTGACCTCATCGTTGCTGGCTTTAGGCGTGGGTTTTAATAACTTTTTAACCGGTCGAGATAATGCGATTTTATCGGCAGTGCTCATGGGGCGCTCCGAGAGATGGGCTAGGAAACAACTTGAGCACATTAAGGAGTTTTCAGAACTTGAAGATGCATTCGAGCGGGCAGTGCGGACTTACAGTGCAGGTATGAGGTCGCGGTTAGCTTTTAGCACGGCATTAAACATGGACGTCGACATACTGCTAATAGATGAAGTGTTAGCTGTCGGAGATGCTCACTTCAGGAAAAAAGCGTCAGAATCGCTGAATAATAAGCTGGGATCGGGGCAAACTGTTGTGCTGGTTAGTCATTCTGCTGCTGAGATAAAACGGCTATGCAATAGCGCTATTTGGCTTCAAAGCGGCGCGATTGAGGATCAGGGCGATGCCGTGGAAATTGTGAATCGTTACGAGGCGACTCTGTGATGTTGCTAGGCTTTAGTCGACCAAAGAGGTGAGCCCAGTGTTTTTTTTTTCTTCATTGATAAAGCGGATCGGGCTTGCGGTTAGGTCCTCAAAACCTAGGGGGCAAGTAGTTCGTGTTGTAGAGGGCGATCTATACGCAAGGGTCATGTGTAGCAATCCGATAAGGCCTTTGAAAATCGCATGTGCGATTGATGGCGCTATTGTTTACTCAGAAACAGTATCGGAGCAACGTCAGCGGACGTGCGCTGATGGCGCGGTCGATCTGCAGATTTCACTGCCGCCAATCCCGACGGATGCGGTCAATATCACCGTCAGAACAGGGCACTTTTTTCTGTCCCACCTAGCGGGGAGTCCTTGGCACCTTGAGCAAAAACCTCGAAGCGTAAACTACGCCCTTTTACATATCCCCAAAACAGCAGGCACCTCGCTTCGTGTGGCATTAGAAGCTGCTTTAGGCGCTGAAAGGGTATTTCCTAATAGGGAGTACCTTCGCCTCAGGGGTGGACAATATCTCAATGCTAATGAGATGGCTTTTGCGCTTGCTGGCGCTTCGCCTGCTGTCAGCTTGATTCAGGGTCACCTTTCCTTAAAGGAAGTGAAGAAGTTATCGCCCGATGCAAAGATGATCACGGTACTGAGAAGACCCTCGGAGAGATTGATATCGAACCTTAAGCATATAAGAAACCGCCACGGTGTCACTGACGCCTTCGAGGATATTCTGAGTGATGTTGGTTCAGCGGCCGCTCTCGCAAATAAACAAACCCGTCAGTTGAGTGTTCTAGAGTTGGAGGCGCCGATGCAAGAGCATCTTGAATCTGCAAAGGAGCAGTTGGCAACGTTTGCTGTTGTGGGGCTTACTGAGCGATATCCTGAGACGCTCATTTTATGCGAGGCGCTTTTAGGCCTGTCATTGGGGCAGCCAGAACACCTCAACTCGGGTGAACCCTCCGGTGAGCCTTGGTCTACTGAGCTGACTGAGAGAATTGAGGCATTAAACTATTACGATGCTGAGTTATACCGTTGCGCCGAGCAGATTTTTGAGTGCCAGCTGCAAGGAGTGGCAGTCGATAGTTAGCCAGATGGCGTAGCAAGATTACTTGTGTTTTGCTCCCAAATTAGTGGTGGGTCGTAGAAGAAGCCATTATCTTAGGTGCCATATACATTCACTTGTGTCCTGCGGGGCTTTTACACCTGATGGCGATTTTCTTGAATTGTCTGAATTTGATATGGAC
>NZ_JBDOPO010000314.1:0-2441 GCF_039830215.1 Rubritalea sp.
AATCGAAAACAGCCAATAAAGCCTATCCTGCTGCATACCTGATCCACACCAAAGCTAGAAAAGGTAAGAAAGACATAGTCACGAAATACTTTGATGTGGTGCGACAAGAAGTTCAGGACTGGTGGAGCGATGCTGCTGCCGACGCAGTCCACAAATATGACTGCGATGGTATCTTTGTTGATGGTGCTGTCGCGGGTCACCCCAAAGGTTCGTATGCTAAGGCATTCGGTGCGGATAAAGCCGCTGTCATGAATAAGGCTGTGTTTTCCATGCTCGCTGATGCAAGGCGAAAAATTGGGCCAGACAAGCTGATTGTTTTTAATCCGTTGCACGGCACTGATGGTAAACGGCCGCCGCTGGGGCAAGAGCAACTACAGGTGACTGACGGTGCCATGATCGATGACTTCGACCGTAATGGGAAGGCCAGGCAGCAAAGTGTGGAATATATGGTCAATACGTTGGAGGCGATGCGAGCTGCCGCCAAGGATGGCAAGCTTATCCTCTTTAAAGGTTGGCCAGACTTTACGATGGCGTTGCGCAAAAACCCGGAGCTAAAGAAGAGAATGTCACTGAGTGACCTCCGGCGCGAGGCGCGAAAAGATATACTTTTCCCATTGGCTTGTTTCCTTATTGCGGCCGAAGAGAACTGCTATTTCTGTTACACTTGGGGTTGGGAGCCTAGTCAAGGCACTTTAGAATGGTATCCAGAGTTTGAAAAGCCACTAGGTCCCCCGAAAGGTAATGCCGTTCGCAAGGGCTGGACGTTCCAGCGTGAGTTCCAGCATGCTTCCGTATCTGTCAACGTGGAAACGAAAATTGCCAAGATCGATTGGAAGTAACATGAGCAGAATATAAATTTTCCCAGTATCCAGAAAACATCTTAAAATACTATGAACACATCCATTATCAGCCTTCGTGGCTTCCTTAAATCCTCCGCGGCATGCGCCGCTCTGACGTTGTTGCCAATCTCAATCGGACAAGCGGTGGAACCCACCAGTGAATCTGGTAATCAGAGCAAGGATCTTTTTGCCTCCGGTGACTTTTCCCAATGGACCAACCTCAAAGGACAAGCCGTCGGTGATGGCTGGTCTATTAAAGATGGTGTCATTCATCGCAGCGGGAAACGACCAGGTGACATCATCACCCGCGACCATTTCGAAAACTTCGAACTCAGCTTTGATTGGAAAATATCTGAAGCCGGTAATAGCGGCGTAAAATATCGGACTCAAGGCAAGTTAGGCCTCGAATACCAGATTCTTGACGATTATAAGCACAAAGATAAAGAAAATCCTACACACCGGGCAGCTTCGCTGTATGAGCTGAAAGCTGCACCCGACAGTAAACCCGTCAACCCAGTTGGTCAGTGGAACCACGCGCGCATCGTGGTAAATGGTAAGACCATTCAGCATTGGCTCAATGGTGAAAAAGTCGTCGAGATCGTATACGGGAGCGACGATTGGAAACAATGCTTCGAAAATAGCAAATACTCTAAAGGTAAATATTCTAAAAGCAAAGGTTTCGGCAGCTGGAGTGGCCCCATCTTACTACAAGATCATAACGACGAGGTCTGGTTCAAGAGCATTAAGATACGTGAGTTATAGTTGTCCAAGGCTCGATAGCTATATCGGAATCCGCGTCATCATCTAAATTGATGATGACGCGGATTCGTTTTTGTGTTACATTGTACATACTGCCCCTTGAGGTTGATACGGGGTCAAAAAAATTATGAGGGGGCAAACAATGAAACAATTAAAGATAACAGAGCCGAAAAAGAGGCCGATTCCCGCTGGCTTTGCCTTAATAGCGTCGATCACTATCATGGTGTTGCTCGTGTTGATAGCACTGGCGATGTTGAATCTATCTGTGGTGGAGTTGAGAGGGTCAAAGAATGGTCTAGTGCTTGGTGCAGCGAGAGCCAACGCCCGTATGGCGCTGATGATCGCCATTGGTGAGTTGCAAAAAGCGGCCGGCCCTGACCAGCGGGTTACGGCGAACGCAAATATCGCCTCAGATGACACTTCATCGCTTGAACAGCCTCATCTGCTTGGGGTTTGGAAATCTAATGATAGAACGGCTGAGGTTGATTACACGTTGAAAACTAAGGTCGAAGCAGATGGTGGTCACTTTGTTCAGTGGCTGAGTTCTTCTATACAAGCCGACAGGTTAGATATCGACTACCCCACCCGAGAGCCTTCCGACGCAGCGAAGCTCGTCGATGAGGGAACGGTAGCTGGGTCATCGGATTCAGTCGCTTCCTCGAAGATCTCAGCACCAACTGTGGAGCTGTCGGCATCTACTGACGGAACAGGGAAGTATGCATGGCACATCCTGGACCAATCTCAAAAGGCGAATATCACTCTTGACAACGTGACGCCAACAACTGATGCCGAGAAAGTCGCCTCACTGGGTACAGGCGGTAAACCAGGTTTTAAGATTGACGC
>NZ_JBDOPO010000167.1:0-2433 GCF_039830215.1 Rubritalea sp.
CGTGGGCTCTCGCCCCACGGCTAAACGATGTCGCCGCTGCGCGGCTATTATGTCCGCTTTGCCCGGTATCGAAGTACGCTTCCGTAGCCTAGTTCTACTGAAGTGATCGCCTGAAGGCGAGGGTTTTTAGATCCCAGTAGGAGACAATAAGATGGTACGCAACTTCGAAGAGGCGGATAATATCCGAGAGAGGCTGCTCCATGGTGAGCGTGATGCCTTGGCAAAATTGTTTTCCAACCACCGTGAGCGACTTTGGCGAATCGTTTATTTTCGTCTCGATGCACGCATGGCTGCCCGAGTTGATCCAGACGACATCTTACAAGATGCCTATTTGGATGCGTCGCTCAGGCTTCCTCATTACTCTGAACAAATTCAGTATTCGCCATTTGTGTGGCTTCGCATGATCGTTGGACAGACACTTGTCGACACACATCGCCGACATCTGGTGGCACAGCGGCGTGACGCCAGTCGTGAAACGCCTAAGCAAATTTACGGTTTTCCCCTATTAAATCGCTCTCACTGACTACCTGTTTGCTAGGCCACTTCACATCACCCAGCCAAACAATGATGCGATCGATTCTTTGGAATCAAACGATCAGGAGATCCTGGCGCTACGGCATTTCGAGGAACTGACGAACAAGGAGATTGCAGAAGTGCTCGGAATTCAGCAGAAAGCCGCCAGCATTCGATATATTCGAGCCACCACCCGATTGAAGAAGGTTCTATCGGAGTTGCCAGGCGTTTCCGATGCGTTATTCAATCCATCGATGGAACGCAGCGGATGAGCGATCAAGATACTGAACGTGACCCTGTAGAAGAAGTCGCCTCAGAATTCATGGACCGTTGCCGAAACGGCGAGCCCCCTTCGATCGAAGAATATGTTGCTCGGTATCCGGATCTTTCGGACTCGATTTCCGAGCTTTTTCCAACCATCGTGGCACTGGAGCAAATTAAAGTAGAGGACAGAAAAACAGCCGCTCGGAATGCCACATTAAAACCTCTGCGACTCACTGAACTGGGTGACTTCGAGATTCTTCGCGAGATCGGTCGCGGTGGCATGGGGATCGTCTACGAAGCAAACCAGAAGTCGCTTGGCCGAAAAGTTGCATTAAAAGTGCTGCCTAAACCGGCCCTACTCGATCCGGTTCAGCTACGCCGTTTCCAACGCGAAGCACGTATCGCCGCCCAGTTGCATCATACGAACATCGTTTCTTTGTACGGCATCGGCGAGGACGATGGATTCCATTTCCTGGTGATGGAACTCATCCAAGGCGTCTCTTTGCGGAAGGCTATCACTCGTCTGCGAAGACTTCATGATTCCTCTGTCGAGAATATGGAGGAACCACAAGACAAACAGCGCGAACAGGCTGTTTCTTGGCTACTGAAGCCGTATATTGCCAGTTCGTCTGCATTACGAAGGGGCCCGCTGGCAAAATCATCTATCCGCTCGCTGTCTGATTCGAATGATAATCCTGCCGCTATGACTGGTGTAAACACAGCAACTCGCCACTGTCGCTCCAGCTACTGGGGCGAAGTCGCAAGGATTGGGCGCGATGTGGCTCACGCACTGCAGCATGCATCCGAACAAAAGGTGATGCACCGAGACATTAAGCCGGGCAACATCTTGCTAGATCACCAGGGAAAAATCTGGATCACCGATTTCGGTCTTGCCCAGGCGTTGTCGATTCCTGAGGTTAGCGCCACCCAAAACATTGCGGGCACGCTCAATTACATTCCGCCAGAAGGTTTCAGTGGTCAGTACAACCAGCAAAGTGATATCTACAGCCTTGGTGTGACACTCTATGAATTGCTGTGCCTCAGGCCGGCATATTCGGATCAGGGCCACGCAGAGTCTTTGCAGAGAATTGCGAACAACTCCTTTGAACCCGCACGACCCAGCGCGTTTAATCCGGAAATCCCGCGCGACTTGGAATTCGTTGTCCTAAAGGCAATGGCTCAAGATCCCGATCACCGCTACAAGACAGCTAGTGATTTTGCCATCGATTTGGAGTTATTTATCGCAAATCGACCAGTCAATGCCCGGCGGACGTCGTCGCTGGAACGCAGTTGGCGCTGGTGCAAGCGCAACAAGACTCTGTCCGCACTAGCGACTCTCGCGGTTTCGCTACTTATGCTTGTTTCGCTAGTCATGACTTTCAGTTATCTCCATGCGCGTCAATCACAATTCGATGTACAGACAGCACTTATCAGAGAGAGGTATGAGCGTGAACACTCTGAAGCCACTCTGAACGTCGCAATCAATGCGCTCGATGACATCTACAAGAAATTCGCTCCCATCGATATACATAACTCAAACTGAAAAGGCAGCACTGCTAGCGTGCTGAATTTTTCGATGCAAAAGGGCCTTTCCGCCATTGTTGTGTGCCCGACAGGACGCCATCCTGGAATGTTCCAGGACGTGGCCATGGAGGA
>NZ_JBDOPO010000164.1:0-10516 GCF_039830215.1 Rubritalea sp.
CGTACATTCTGGTTCTTCGGAGCGACTTTCCTTCTCATTATCATCAACAACTACCTCGGTCTTCTTCCAGGTGTAGGCACAATGGGCTGGGGTATGGACTCACACGGGCACTTTGCTCGCCCACTTATGCGTGGCGGTAATGCAGATGTGAACATGACTGCTGCAATGGCATTCTCCTTCGCCATCCTATGGATCTACTGGGCTGTGACTGAAAACGGCCTTAAGGGCTTCCTCGCACACATTTTCGCTCCAAAGGGTAAGTTCAGCGGCATCATGATTCCTGTAATGCTCTTCATTTTTGCAGTGGTTGGCGTTCTTGAGGTAGTCTCTATTGGTATCCGTCCGGTTGCTCTTTCTTTCCGTCTCTTCGGTAACATCTATGGTGGTGAGCAGACATTGGAGGTTCTGATGAATCTCGGTGGGCCTTACCTCGGTTGGTTAACTTCCCTCCCATTCTACTTCATGGAGCTTCTCGTAGGCGGCGTTCAAGCGCTCGTGTTCACGCTCCTCTGTGCAGTCTTCCTTAAGCTCATCTGTGAGCACGACGACCACGGTGAAGAAGGAGCTCACTAAAACTTTCTAAACAATCTCAGGAATCAGACTCATAGCATAGCGACCGTGGGGGGTTCCGGAAAACAACAACAAAACTAACATACTACTATTATGGTACTTACTAAAGCAGCACTCGCAGCGCTCGGCGCAGCAATCGGCATCGGCCTCATCGGATTCAAAGCAACTGAAGCAACTGGTCGTAATCCAGGTGCGGCAGGCCCTATCCTTACACTTGCAATCATTCTTGCAGCTCTTTGTGAGGGTATCTTCATCCTCTCACTCTTCGCTTCATAATTACCTCGCGTAATTAGACGAATTTCACTCGCTGCTGCTTGATGAGTAGCAGCGAGTTTTACTACTCAAATTTCATCAAAAAACTTTTACGATAATGATCACACTACTAGCAGCAGGCGGCGGCACACTCGAAGTCCTTTTGAGCAAATTCAATGTGAATTGGCTTTGGTTCGGTTTCCAGCTCATCAACTTTATTGTTGTGATCATCGTTCTGAAGAAGTTTGCCTTTGGCCCAATCATGGCAATGCTCGAGCAACGCTCAAAGCGCATTGCAGAAGGTGAAGAAAAGCTAAAGCGCATTGAGACTCAGTTAGCAGACTCAGAGGAGCAGACAGCTGCTGCTCTTGATAAAGCTAACAACGATGCAAAGCGTCTTATCGAAGAAGCTAAAGAAAGTGCCGCTACTCTTTCCGAAGAGAAGACTCAGGAAGCCATCGCGAAAGCGCAAGATATCCTCGTGAAAGCACAAGCCAATGCTAAGGCTGAGCGCGACCAAATGGTCACTGAGCTCAAGTCTGACTTCGGCAAGCTCGTAGCCGCTACTACAGCGTCAGTCACTGGTAAGGTTCTTACTGATGACGACAACAAGCGCATCAACCAGGAAGCACTCGCAAGCGTCGAGGGCTAATCTCACAAACACTTTTTTCAAACGTCGATCGCCATTATAAACCATGAAAGTATCTAAAGATGCAGCTTCCGCAGCTCGCCGACTCTACCGCCTCTGCAATGTGGACGGTAAGCTCGACGAAGCAAAATTCAGCAAGGTCATCAAGACTGTAGCAGAAAAGAAACCGCGCAATTTCCATGGCATCCTAGTCACACTCAAGCGTCAACTTGAGCTCGACCTCGCTAAGAAGCACGTCACAGTCGACAGTGCAGCTGAGCTCGATGCAGCGACTAGGGAAAGCATCGTGGCCAAGCTTACTAAGCAACACGGCAGCGATCTGACATTCGAATACAACATCAACTCTGCCCTTCTGGGTGGAATTCGCATCCGCAAAGGTGACGACGTGTGGGACGGTACTGTAAAAGGCCGTCTCGATGCTATCGCCAACGCGTTCTAACCCAATCCAAAACGAATCCCACATCCGGGCAATTTAACCAATCAACCAACAGTAAGATATGAGCAGCATTCTTCAGGAACTCGAACAAGAGATCGCTAACGTCACGACTTCAGTCGGCAAGAGCAACGTAGGCACCATCCGTGAAATCGGTGACGGTGTAGCCAAAGTAGAAGGTCTTAGTGACGTTCAGCTTAACGAAATGATCTCCTTCCCAGGTGGAGTAACAGGTCTCGCACTTAACCTTGAAGAAGGTGAAGTCGGAGTTGTTCTTCTCGGTGAATACCTCCACCTCAAAGCAGGTGACGAGTGTAAGTGCACAGGTGAGCTACTTTCCGTACCAGTAGGTGAAAACCTCCTCGGTCGCGTGATCGACACTCTCGGTGCTCCAATCGACGGTAAAGGCGAAGTTGCTGACACTGTTGACTACCCAGTTGAAAAAATCGCTCCTGGTATCATTAAGCGTAAGTCAGTTTCTGTTCCAGTTCAGACTGGTATCATGGCGATCGACGCAATGGTTCCAATCGGCCGTGGTCAGCGTGAGCTTATCATTGGTGACCGTGCTACTGGTAAGACCACTATCGCGATCGACACGATCATCTCTCAGTCCAATCAGAACAAAGCTGCTGAAGCTGGCAAGCTTCCTGGCTACAAGCCAATGTACTGTATCTATGTCGCTATCGGCCAGAAGCAGTCCAACGTTGCTCGTACCATCGCGACTCTCGAAGAGGCAGGCGCAATGGAGTACACGACAATCGTTTCCGCATCCGCATCTGATTCCGCTGCTAACCAGTTCCTCGCACCTTATACAGGTTGTTCAGTAGCTGAGTACCACATGGACAAAGGCCGCGACTGCATCATCGTATTTGATGACCTTTCCAAGCACGCTGTAGCATACCGTCAGGTGTCGCTCATTCTTAAGCGTCCTTCTGGACGTGAGGCGTATCCTGGTGACGTTTTCTACCTTCACTCCAGACTTCTTGAGCGTTCTGCACGTCTTTCTGAGAATGCAGGTGGTGGTTCACTCACAGCACTTCCAATCATTGAGACACAGGCTGGTGACGTATCCGCATACATCCCAACTAACGTGATCTCCATCACAGACGGCCAGATCTTCCTTGAGACTGATCTCTTCAACCAAGGTATCCGCCCAGCGATCTCAGTTGGTCTCTCGGTTTCCCGTGTTGGTTCATCCGCACAGACGAAGGCGACTAAGAAGGTAGCAGGTACTACTAAGCTTGACCTTGCTCAGTTCCGCGAACTCCAGGCGTTCGCCCAGTTCGGATCTGATCTTGATGACGCAACTAAGGGTAAGATCGACCGTGGTCTCCGTATTGTTGAGCTCTTTAAGCAGAACCAGTACTCACCACTCTCCATGCAAATGCAGGTGGCTGTGCTCTTCGCTATGCAGAACGGCTTCCTCGATGATGTTGAAGTGGAGCGCATCTGCGAATTCCAAGCGGCGTTTGAGGAATTCCTTAACACACGTAAGGCAGACGTTCTTCAGCTCATCGCTGACGACAAAGCTATCACTGACGCAGTTAAGTCTGGCCTCACACAGGCTATCGAAGACTTCAAAGGATCTTGGAAGTAATTCCTACCGGAATCATTCCAAACCACTAAACGACGGGCAGTTCGAGAGCTGTCCGTCATTTCATCCCTTCTCTATTCCACACGCTACTAAGAACTAACAATGGCAAACCTGAGAGACATTCGTCGCCGAATCAAGTCGGTGAAAAACACAGCGCAGATCACCCGCGCGATGGAGCTTGTTGCTGCAGCCAAAATGAAAAAGGCTCAGAACCAGGCACTCGCTGGTCGTGGCTACGCCGATGAGCTCAATAAAGTGCTCGTCAATCTTAAGGAAAACGTGGATGAGAATGCTCACCCGCTCCTCGAGAAGCGTGAAGGCAATAAGACCCTGACTCTTGTTATCTCCGCAGATAAAGGTCTTTGTGGTGGTTTCAACGGAAACCTCTTCAAGGAAGTCAACAAAGCGCACACAGGTGAAACTGAGTACGTCACAGTTGGCCGTAAGCTTCGCCTCAGCCTTATGAAGGCCGGCAACGACATCAAGGCTGACTTCGTGGTGAAGGACCCAGTTCCCTTCGCTGAAGCACGTCCGATCTCTAAGTACCTCACTGAGCAATTCCTCAGCGGTGAATACGACTGCATCAAGGTAGCATTCAACGACTTCAAGTCCACAATGCTACAGGTACCAACCCTAGTTCAGCTTCTCCCTATCGAGTCCAACTCACTCGGTGAAAAGCAAGACTACGAAGGTGTCGGTAAAGATCAGATCAAAGAGATTGACAAAGCGGCAGCCCTTGAGAAAGAGTACACATTCGAGCCGTCTCCTGAGAAAGTTCTCGACACACTCCTTCCTCAGTACGTCAACTTCCATATCTACCAGATGCTTGTTGAATCTCGTGCTTCTGAGCACTCCGCACGAATGGTTTCCATGAAGGCGGCTACCGACAACGCGAAGGACATGCAGGACGCACTCACACTCGAATTCAACAAGCTCCGTCAGGCTGCAATTACTGCCGAGCTCCTCGAGATCACCACTGCCATGAAGGCAATGGAATAGTGGTTAAGTTTTCAGTTCGCAGTTTAAGTTGCTAGCCTGACTGCACTGCTCCGCTGATTACTACCAACTTTTTTACTAAACAAATTTATTAACTGATAATACAACAAAACCATGAGTAACGTAGGAACAATCGTTCAGATCATCGGCGCCGTTATTGACGCTGACTTCTCGAACGCAGACACACTTCCAGACATCTTCAACGCTCTTGAAGTTACATATGACTTCGGCGGCAAAGAAACTAAGCTCGTTCTCGAGGTGCAGTCGCACCTTGGTGACGGATGGGTTCGCGCTGTTGCAATGAGCACATCTGACGGCCTCAAGCGTGGCATGCAGATCACTGACACAGGCGCACCAATCACAGTGCCAGTAGGTGACCAGATCCTAGGTCGAATCTTTAACGTAACAGGTGATCTTGTGGACGAGAACGTGGCACTTGCAGACGCCTCTAAGCGCACAGGTATCCACCGTCCAGCACCTAAGCTCGTTGACCAGGCATCCTCTACTGAGATCCTCGAAACAGGAATCAAAGTGGTCGACCTCGTTTGCCCATTCCTTAAGGGGGGTAAAGTCGGTGCTTTCGGTGGTGCAGGTGTTGGTAAGACAGTTGTTATCATGGAGCTTATCAACAACATCGCACTCGGGCACGGTGGTTACTCCGTATTCGCCGGTGTTGGTGAGCGTACTCGTGAGGGTAACGATCTCTACTGGGAAATGATCGAATCTGGCGTTATTGCTGTGGAGCAAGACGAGAACGGTCACCCAATTCTTAACGAGGACGGCACACCAAAGCTCAAGCCAGAAGGCTCAAAGGTAGCTCTCGTGTACGGTCAGATGAACGAGCCTCCAGGAGCACGTCTCCGTGTTGCCCTCTCAGCACTTTCAATGGCTGAGTACTTCCGTGACGAAGAAGGACAGGACGTTCTCCTCTTTGTTGACAACATTTTCCGATTCTCGCAGGCAGGTTCTGAGGTGTCCGCGCTACTCGGCCGTACGCCATCTGCTGTGGGTTACCAGCCAACACTCTCTGAGGAGATGGCTGGTCTCCAGGAGCGAATCACTTCTACGAAGAAGGGTTCCATCACATCCCTCCAAGCGGTTTATGTTCCTGCGGATGACTTGACTGACCCAGCTCCTGCTAACACCTTCGCTCACCTTGATGCGACTGTTGTTCTTGAGCGTTCACTTGCTGAGCAGGCTCTCTTCCCAGCGGTTGATCCACTCGCATCCACATCTAAGGCACTTTCTCCTGAGACTGTTGGTGAGCGTCACTACAAAGTGGCGCGAGGAGTTCAGGGTGTTCTTCAGCGCTACAAGGACCTCCAAGACATCATCGCTATTCTCGGCATGGACGAACTTTCTGACGAAGATAAAATGTCTGTATTCCGTGCGCGTAAGATCCAACGTTTCCTTACACAGCCATTCTTTGTGGGTGAGGTATTCACAAACGTTCCAGGTGTCTATGTTTCTATCGAAGAGACAATCGAAGGTTTCGAGCAGATCCTCGACGGTAAGTGGGACAGCGTACCTGAGTCTAACTTCTACATGAAGGGCTCCATCGACAAGGTATCCCGCGACTAAATTTTAAGAAGCTGGCGACTACTAAGTCGCCAGCTCATTCTTAAATTTTAAATCACAAATCTTAAATTAATTCATGCTTCATCTAGAAATAGTCACTCCTGAGAAGAAAGTATTCTCAGACAAAGTAGCAGACGTCTACCTACCAGGTGCTGATGGTGAGATCGGTGTGCTTGACCTGCACGCAGCTCTCGTCACCTCACTCACTGCTGGCGAGCTTCGCTACCAGAAGGACGGTAGCTCTCATGAGCTCGCGATCGGCTCCGGCTTCGCAGAGATTTCAGACGACAAGATCATTATCCTCACCGATATGGCCCTTGGCGAAGAAGAGATTGATGAAGCGGCTGCTCAGGCAGCAATCGAGCGCGCTGAAGAGCAGCTCAAGACATTTGAGCATAACGACAATCTCGAAGAGTTCACCCACCTACAGGGCCTCATCGCACAGAACCTTGCCAAGCTCAATCTCAAGCGCAAGCGCCGCCACTAGGCTGGTTGCCTAACGCTTCAAAACAACAGTATTATCAGTAAAAACTCCGCATGGACCACGTCTGTGCGGGGTATTTTTTTGCAAAATCCCCTAAGGCTGTGGCAGGTTAGCCTCTCCGAAGAGGAGCGGCGAGGTTGCGCCCCGTCAATGCGCAGATCAACCTCTCCCACTGACAGGCCTTACCCTATGATCCTCTGCTTAATCAGTACGCTGAGAAAGCTGCTGGGCAGGTAGCGCTTCAAATAGCTTTTCCATACTCAGCTCAACCTTGTCTAACTGGCTGAGACGTCCTAATTAATAAAGTTGTTAGGTAGAGATTTAGGGCGCTTCTCTAAAGAACATCGGATGCTCAAAGTAATTACCAGATCGGCTGGAACACGCGTGAGCCAGAATGCAGACATTGCACCTCCTATGAGCGTAAAGCTCTCAGTGACGAAGTAGCCCCATGTCTCGAACAACCAGGTCTTCAGGCTTCATTTGCGTGAGGAGATACAGCCCTGGTGATTTACCTGAATCGGTTCCATGCGTACATTATCTACTAACAGTTTATTATGTTAGTAAATTAAAAGCCATTTTCAACTTGAATCGCAGCAGTGCGATTGGGTCACATAAATGTGATCAGTAAAATCCGAGGCATTGTCTTTATCCATGACTTGAAAAGTATAATCTTCGACCAAAACTCCGGTGAATCTGTGCCTAGCAGAGCTTAGTGATAGATGAAGAGGATTGCTTCACGAGTACAGCGATCACTGTACGTAAATAGCAAGGCACTTTGTTGGTGAACTGGCTTATAGACCGAGACTCTGGCGGTCGATCTGAGCACAACAATAGCTAACTCCGGCGCTATATTGCTAAATGAACCATCGCCTTTGAGCGCACATTTGATGTGAACGATAATTACTCCAAAGGCACTGAGACTTAGGTTTGCGGTGGATGTAAGAAGCTAACTAGGGCAGCTCTTCAACTTGCACTAATAAGTGTAGTGGCGAGTCGTTAGTGAGAAATCTTTTAGCCATCGACTCCAAAGCTGAGATTTCATCGACACCGAGGACACAAATGGCAAGTAGGGCAAACTCCAGTTCGTTTAAAAAGGCATCGAGCGCATCGGTGAGCTGCACAGCATTGCTATTTTGGTGGTTCTGCAGATCACAGCCGTAGCAGTGGGAAAATAGCCAGTATTCACTTATTACTGAGCGCTTGGATTTGTGGACACAAAAAAGCACGCAACCATGATTAGTTAGCGTGCTTTCTTTGTAAATTGGGGTCAGTTTTAGATCTCGTCGTTGTAGTAGACTTTGACGTATTTCATCTCCATTTTTTCGTCGTAGCCACGCTCCATTATCTCGTTCTCACGCTCGGCGAAGTCAGGGGTAAATTTGAGCACTACTCCAGTATCAAGACGGAGGTTTGCTTTGATCTTTGAGCCAGCCTTTTTGGCTACTTGCTTGTTGATTTCAAAGTTTCCTGTGAGCGGTTCACCGTCTTCATCTTTGTAATTGTCCTTATAGGATGAAAATTTCTCAACGATCTCTGGTTCTTTGAGGACCTCTTCTTGGAAGTGCTTCTCGTCGAACTTATCTTTATCCGCAAAGTACTGCATCGCATCGTTAGCAACACGGTATTTGTCTTCTTGTGGCATCTCTTCTGGAAGGCCTTCATCGGCAAATGAGACACACATTTCTGCGTATTTTTTTGTTTTAAATTCGTCGTCCTTTAGAGCACGAGCACCCAGGAAATCACGGACCCAGAAGTTGGTGTCCGCGCCACCTTTGTCGAAGGTGTAAACGAGGTAGCCAGAGTCTTTTTCGTAGTTAACGATGAGGCAGCCTTTGTCGATCTTGTCTGGGTAGATGCCATTGTGAGTGGTGAGTTGGAGATCGCCGTCTTGGTCGGAAATCTCAAGGAATGGCGTAAGGCTTTCAGACTTCACAATACTGATCGCGTCGCAGATGTCACCATCGATTTGGACTCCTTTGATAAATGCGATGCATAGGTCCCCAGATTTGATATTCGGGTGTTTTGTCTTGTCGTATAGGTGACGGGCAATCTTGCGCGAGTAAGTGAGAAAGCGCTCGTCCTGGTCAAAGATAGTATTGGCGTAGCAATGCATCTCGTGCAGGTCGAGCGAGGATGTGTGGTGAAGGCGGTAGCGATCAAGATTCTTGAATGGCTTTAGAAACGCGAGCGTAAGGACCTCCTTGTCTTCCTCGCCAAATACGCAAAGTTCTTTAGACGTTTTGAGCGATTCGCCACGTAATGGGTTGCCTATTTTGGCAAGGGTGACGTGAGAGAGAGTTGCTTTATTGAAGTTCGCTTTTATTGACATGTCTGATGAGACGCATTGCGCCAAATAGTGATTTAAGAAAGAAAATTACGCGCGAGTCCGCGAGAAAGAATTGGCAATTCTATTGTTCGTAGCCTTCGGGCATTTCCGAGAGTTTGTGGTATTTTGTTTTCTCTTCCATCTCTTTGGCCGGGTCGTAGAACTTGGCGTTCGTCACCGACACTCCACCATCATTGTGGGTGAAGAGTGTAGGGTGGGTGTTGCCCACGCCTTTATAGTAATTACGTTTTGTTGTCTTTCCTGAGGTGTTTACGACTGTGTGGCAGTAAAGTTCGGGAGTGGTGAGGAAGAGCACGTGTAGGTTATTGCTACGGTCAATTGCTTTGAGGGCTTTACGATATGAGAGAATGCGGCCAAGTGAATATGTAGCTAGTATGTGGCCGCGCTTTATGTCTTCCACCTGTACATAAATTTGTGGAGTTCCACTACCGCTATAGTTGAGGATGCGGTACTCACGTTCGTCTCCAGCTACTCCGGGCACACCCACCTTAGTGCGCCATGAAGGAACACCGCGGTTGACTGTGAAATAAGTGGCAGCAGAGCGCGTGCCCTCAGAATGTCCCTGTTGCGGTGTGCGTACTACAGCGTAGACGCTGTAGTTTCCTGGTTGTGCTAGGTCGTAGCTATTGTTGAGAACAAAGGATGAGTTGATCCGTTCAGCTGTTGGAATGGTTGTGCCTTTATACGAAATGTTTTTCACTTTATTGATGACTCGCCCGCTCTGATTTCGAACGACAAACTCGACCCAGTTATTGCCGCCAGTATTACGGAGGGTGAGTGGGCTGCCCGTTTGGTTAGAAATAGTGACAGTGACGCGGATGGGTTCGTAGCTGAGGTACTGCTTATTGTTAGCTTTTACTCCAATGCTGACCTGTGCAAATAGGGATTGGTTAATTAGTAAAGTAGTGAGGAAAATGAGTAATCGCATGGGTGTATGAGGGCGTGAAATTTATTCTATCGGTGCGGAAGTTGACACTGTGCGGAAGCCTAAGTCTGCACGGTAGAGGCTGCGTGCGTCTTCTAGTTCTAGTTTTGACTGGTTAAGCCACTCTCTGGTGGTAGCAGAGCTTTGTTTTTTAAGATAAGAACCGCCCAGTATCAGCGGCATTTTCGGTTTAGTTGGGTAAGAAGGGTCCTTGCTCATTTTAGAACTCCATTCGGCTACATTGCCTGCTAATCCATGGATGTTGTTTCCTGTGGTATCATCGCTTTCCTGGTCAACTGGGCCCCATTGAGATGCGGTGAGAGCTCCTTCTCCTAGTGAGTGGTTGAGGGTAGCATACCATTCTTCTTGAGTCGGGAGTCGGCGACGTTTGTAGTTACAATACGCATGAGCGTCCCACCAGTCGATACCTATCACCGGACAGTTAGGGTCGACTGCAAGCCCGTTCCATTCAGCTCCATTTTTTGCGGCGAGATAGAGATTGTCCCAATCGTGAGGTTTATGATCGCGCTTACTTTCTGGTTGATCTTCGTGTTGGTAAATCGAAATTTGCTGACGACTGAGAATGTCCATCGCCTCGAGGAAGGTTGCGTATTCAGCAATGGTGACTTCATGGCAATCAATCCAAAATGCCGAGAGTTTGACTTGAGAGCCATCGTGAGTGATGTAG
>NZ_JBDOPO010000024.1:0-2411 GCF_039830215.1 Rubritalea sp.
CAATGGTCGCGTGGTCAAAGGAACCAATTTTGTTGACCTTCGTGATGCTGGAGATCCAGTAGAATGCGCGATAGCATACAATGAACAAGAAGCCGACGAACTCGTATTCCTCGATATCACAGCCTCTGTAGATGGCCGTGACACGATGGTCGATGTGGTGCGCCGCACAGCGAAGCATTGTTTCATCCCACTGACAGTTGGTGGAGGAATTCGCAAGGTCGAAGACATGCGCGAGATGCTTCTCGCTGGTGCCGATAAGGTGGGTATTAATACAGCAGCAATCATCAACCCGGGCTTGATCGACGAAGGCGCAACTGCTTTTGGAAGCCAATGTATCGTAACAGCTATCGATGCTAAAAAAGAAGGACCAGGTAAGTGGGGAATTTACACCCACGGTGGCCGCAAACCCATGGGCATTGATGCAGTCGAGTGGGCTAAGGAGGTCTATAACCGTGGTGCCGGTGAGATCCTTCTCACAAGCATGGACTCAGATGGAACAAAAGATGGCTATGATATCGAACTCACCGCTGCAGTGAGTGATGCGGTAGGCATTCCAGTCATAGCCAGTGGTGGCGCTGGAAATCTGCAGCATATGGTTGATGTCTTAGAAGAGGGGAGAGCCGATGCTGTTCTGGCTGCAAGCATTTTCCACTTCGGCCAACACACCGTGGGTGAAGCCAAAGATTACTTTGCCGAGCGCAACATTCCGGTGCGCCCGACCTGTAAGTAAGCTCGGCAAGGCCGAACTGTTTTATGTGTTAAGAGATTAGGTTGTTACCGCGGCATGAGGAGCAATGAAGTTGCTGATTTCATTCTAAATATCTAACTTATATAATAACGATGACTATTGATCTTTCTACACCGGCTCTGTTGTTTCCTGCGGTAAGTTTGCTTTTCTTGAGCTACACGAATCGTTTTCTGGCGCTCTCTGCTCTGATTCGTAAACTCCATACGGACTGGATTCAGACGCCAGAGCACTGTGATCGCGCTTTGCTTGCTCAGATTGCTAATCTAAGGCAGCGCTTGAAATTGATCCGCTGGATGCAGGTGAGTGGGGCGCTAAGTCTTTTCCTCTGCGTGAACTCAATGGGATTTATGCTGTTTGATATACAAATACTAGGGACAATATTTTTTGCCACAGCCCTCGGACTTATGGCTGTTTCTTTGACTGCTCTGGTACGCGAAGCATACGTCTCAGGTGGTGCGCTTAATATCCTGCTCAACGAGACTGGTAAGCCAGCTTCACCGAGTAAAGATTGTTAGGAACTTATTTGATCTAGTACAGTTGCCGAGTTGGGACTCAGCGGTCCCAGCTTAAAACTCGCAGTGGCCTGGGGTGCGGGCGAAGGGGATTACATCGCGGATGTTTTTCATGCCGGTGACAAACATCAGCATGCGCTCGAAGCCCAGGCCGAAGCCCGCGTGTGGGCAGGTGCCGTACTTGCGGAGATCGATGTACCACCAGTAGTCTGCCTCCCTGAGGCCGTGTTCTTTCATGTTAGCTTGGAGAATATCGAGACGTTCTTCACGCTGGGCTCCACCGATGATTTCGCCAATTCCTGGGACTAGCACATCCATGGCTGTGACCGTTTTACCATCGTCGTTAGTGCGCATGTAGAACGGCTTCACGCTCTTCGGGTAGTCGTGGACCGTTGTAGGGCACTTGTAATGTTCCTCGGTAAGGTAGCGCTCGTGTTCTGATTGTAGGTTTACGCCCCACTCGACCGGGTATTCGAATTTCTGGTCGGAGGCTAAAAGAATCTCGACAGCTTTTGTGTAGCTGACGCGCTGGAATGGACGCTTGGCTACGAATTCTAGACGCTGACGAAGGCCTTTATCGACGAACTTATTAAATATTTCTAAGTCACCTTCGTTGTTATCTAACACATCTTGGATGAGGTATTTAACAAATTCTTCAGCGATGTCCATATTACCCAGGAGATCGCAGAAGGCCATTTCAGGCTCTACCATCCAGAACTCTGATGCGTGTCGTGTGGTGTGCGAGTTTTCGGCGCGGAACGTAGGTCCAAAGGTGTAGACGTTAGAGAGAGCTGTAGCAAATGCCTCACCTTCTAACTGACCTGAAACAGTGAGAAAAGTGTTCTTACCAAAGAAGTCATCTACTGGAGTTTGCTTGGAATTGTGTTCGTTGGTGGTGACGCGGAACATCTCGCCAGCACCTTCGCAGTCGGAGTCGGTGATGATTGGTGTGTGGACGTAGGTGAAGTCGCGTTCGTCGAAGAAGCGATGGATCGCACGTGAGAGGCGTGAACGCATACGGAAGACGGCACCGTAGAGGTTTGCCCGTGGGCGAAGGTGGGAAATCGAGCGAAGGAACTCAGGCGTATGACCTTTTTTTTGCAGTGGGAAATCGCTTGGAGCTTCGCCGATGAGGTCGAGCGAGCTGGCAT
>NZ_JBDOPO010000113.1:0-10476 GCF_039830215.1 Rubritalea sp.
GTACAATAAATTAGCAGAAACGACGACCCCAGAGGGCGAACCATTGGAATTATTTGAGCACGATGGTGAGTTTTTTATAAGCTCACGAGGAGAAAGGCTGATGACGAGTATTGCCTATGGATCTGAAGAAGAACTCGCGCGGATGGCATGTCAGCCCTATCGACCCGCTCGCCAGCCAAAGGTATTGGTTGGTGGCCTAGGTATGTGTTTCACGCTCTCGGCAGCGGTGGAGAGCTTACCTCAAGCTGGAGCTCAATTTGTGGTGGCCGAGCTTAATCAAGCTGTGGTGGAGTGGAATAAAACGTTCCTCAAGGGGATGCACCCAAGATTACTCGACGATTCTCGGATTAAAATCAAAATCTCACCCGTACAGAAGTTGATTGCTGAGGCAAATCAAGAATACAGCGCTATCATGCTGGACGTGGATAATGGGCCAAGCGCCTTTCATGGTGAAAATAATGAAAGTTTATACACAATGGAGGGGTTGCTGGCGGCTAAAGCGGCATTGAAAGAAGGTGGGATCTTGGCTGTATGGTCAGCATACCCCGATAAAAAATTTACGAAGTTACTGCGCAAAGCTGGATTTGATGTTTCCGATTTGGAAGTACCAGCCTCGCATCGTGGCCGCAGGAGCCGGATGCACACGATCTGGTTAGCACGTAATGGTAACTACAAGTCACAAAACCAAAAGAAACCAAGGTAACAAGACTAATCAGTTTGCAGGCAAGAACCCTATGCTTTAGCTCTGCAATGGCAGAAGGCTACGAGCTCAAAAAAATAACTTTTTGAGCAGACCCTACGGTGAGCTCCGCGATTGAAGGCTGTGAAGCATAGGGGCTCAGAGATGTGTCTAAACCCAGGCGTGCAGGAGGTTCAACTATCTACAATAACTGGGGGCGCACCTATGGGCACTGCGCTATAGTCCACTGAGCAAAACGCGATGGTGTGAATGCTGAGCAAAATGAGGTTTATGCAAAGTTGGCAAAAGTAATGATCGATAGGCAAGAGCCTGATGGTTTTAGTGGGATTACGTCCTCTATAATTAGGTTCAAGTCTACGGAAGAGGCTACGCACTGACGACACTAGCGCGTTGCCGTTAATTAATACTAGGCCAGTTGTTGGGAACTAGGAATTTTGGTTCGTCACCCACATGAATGACGAACATCGTACAACGTTTTTGGCCAAGTTCGATGAGTTCCGAGGCTGGGATTACGACTAAAGTGTCAAAAATAATTGCATCGATTTCACACAGCCAGAGCTGCTTAGGCAGAACTCTGGCTGTTTCTATTTCTGGGTGATGTTGCAATAACTCAGAACAATACAACCAAGATCGACGTCGGCTCTGTGGGGATGCACATTCGGGAATCGGCTTTTGCTTCGCTGTGATGTGGTCAAAGAAAATGCCGTGAACCAAATGTTTTACTTCAAGAGGTCCTCCACCGGTGAGTTTAGCCAGAAATTCCGCAGCTTCTGGACGGTTGGAGAGTGTGAGTTGGTGGTCGTTAAGCCTAGTGACCTTTCGTTGGTAATTGTCTCTGGCATCTGGTCCAGGATAATAAAAGGATCCCTCACTATGCTGGATGAGGTAGAATTTGACGGCTAGTTCTAAGTGGATGTATTGTTGCTTTAGAGTATCCAATAGAATGAAGTCTAGTTCACCAATGGTACGTTTCTCGGGAGTGATGATTTGATAGTTTTTGGCGACACACTTAAAGCGCGTGCCGGCCTCCAATAAGGAAAAAAGCGCGTCTTCGTAGAGGTGGCCAAGCTTCTGATTGAACCGCAATAGTCGGGTGTTAGGGGAATTAGCTAGGGAAGACACTTCGAAACATGATGAATTAGGTAGCGTTCCAACCATAGATTGAGGATGTGTTAGGCTTTCTAAAATGGCATTAGAAAACAGATGTTCGTGCTCCTTAGCGATTTTCTGAGTTGGGTGGTACTGCATCGGAATATTGGTTTAGCCGTGCGTTTACGATCTGTCTAGGGGGAGTAATACTTAGTATTGGCAGCTGCGTCTTGCTTTTTCGGATAGGCACGCTTGATTGGGGGCATGCTAGTTTTACTTTCACCAGCAAAATCACTTGATTACGAGTCAACTCTACCCACCAAGAAACACACGAAGCCTCGCTTGCTCGACGACTCCGAAGAACTCGTTGTGCAATTGCGCCAGATGAGTGCCAGTCAACTGGGCAGTTTGATGTCGATCAGCTCAAAGCTCTCGGAGCTCAATGCTGATAGGTATATGAAGTGGGAACGGGATGTCAGTAATGCCAATAGTCGGCAAGCTCTCTTTGCTTTTACGGGAGATGTTTATCAAGGCATGGAGCTATCGGAATGGTCGGCCTCAAACTTATCTGAGGCTCAGAAAAAAGTGAGGATTCTATCAGGTTTGTATGGAGTCCTACGTCCATTAGATCTCATGCAGGCATATCGCCTAGAAATGGGGACAAAGTTAGAAAATACGAGGGGGAAAAACCTGTATGCATTCTGGGGGAGTAAGATCACGAATTTACTCAATAAGGATCTCAAATCCAGCGGTTCGAGCCTGGTCGTTAATCTAGCATCAAATGAGTATTTTTCTTCAGTGAAGAAAAAAGAGCTCAATGGAATTTTGATCACGCCGTCTTTTAAAGACGAGAAAAATGGGAAGTACAAAGTGATCTCATTTTATGCAAAAAAGGCCCGCGGAATGATGGCTGACTATATCGTACGAAATGGGATCGAGGATGTCGCGGGACTCAAAAATTTTAAGTCTGCAGGATACAAATTTGATAGAGTCAGCTCTACGGACACTGAATTGGTATTTTCGAGAGCAGAAAAAAAGAGAGCATAACCCCTGATGACGAGCGTGGAACCTCCAAGTAAAATGATTTGGAGCGTAATGTGAAGCTCTTCGTGTGGTTCCTTGTTCTTTTCAATGCGCGGTTTTATTATCCGGCATTCGCGGTATTCTTCACCGATATGGGGATAAGTCAGCCACAGTTCTTATGGTTCAATGAAGTATGGGCTGTGACGATTGTCCTTTTCTAGTTACCCTCAGGTGTGCTGGCTGCCGTGGTGGGACGGCGCAAGCTAGTCTTGTTCTCAGCTCTATGCATTTGGGCCGAAATTCTTTCTACTGATAGAGGTTCCACAATGGGTGGGTAATTAGCATTTTGAGTGGCCTAGCAGAGTGCCTAGCAAGTGAAGCGGATGAGGCTTTGGCTTATGACTCAAAGCCTTTCCTCTCTATTTTGTGTGATTTTCGTTCGGAAAATCAAAGGTCTGGGGGTAAAAAATCGGAATGAGAACGGGCATATGTTGCTGATGTTTGGAGGGGTGATAAGTGCTGGTATGGTATTTTCAGGACGGGCGTTCAGCTTTATGTAAAGCGGCGTAATGAGATCTTTAGTCTGGTGTGAATTTTTGTTAGATGGAACTGTGGGCTTTCTAGGAAAATTCAGAGTCTGTTTAATTGCATAAATATGACCGAGTTCTTCTATGCTTTATGGCTGTGTTACCGTGTGCGCAGGTAGTGTCGCTACTGAGTTACTGCATCAACCATCCGGCGCCACGGAACAACGCGCTTCAATTTCAGGCGTGAATAGCTTGGTGATGGCGGAGCATAGGCTGGCTCAAGTTTCTTGAAAAAAGCTGCAGCTTTCGGGCAAACTCTTTAATTTTTAGCCATCGTTTTTTTAGCTGACTGGCTTGTCAGCTTTGCCATATGCCGGCCAATCCGTAAAATTTGCCCTAATTAGTAGAGGGCTGAAAACTCGTAGAAATTTATCTTGGCAGAAAAATAAGCAAAATGGTATGGAGGACGCAGATATGAATATTCTTACTAAATCACTCATCGCTCTACTGGGGCTTATCGCTCTCAGCATGACTTCTTGCCAAACTATGCAGGGCATCGGCCGTGACATCAGTTCTGGCGGTTCAGCATTGTCAAATGCTGCTAGTCGCTAGTTAGTATAGCACCTTGAAGGTGTGAAAAAAAATAAAGCGGCAAGACTTCTTGGCGCTTTATTTCTGTTATGAATTCAATCGTGATGATTGATTTACCTACATCATGTCATCCGTGACGATGGCACCTGGGAGGGTGGTCCGAGCATTACCTATTTTGCGACCAGGGTAGACCACAGTGTTTGCACCTGTGCGAACTCCGTCGCCTACGATAGCTCCAAATTTTGATAAGCCCGTGTCTAGAAGTTCACCTTCGACCATAGATCTGTGATTTTTTCCGTCATGGCGATAGTTAGAGAAAATGGTGCCAGCGCCAATGTTCACATGAGAGCCGATCACAGAGTCACCGACGTAGCTGAGGTGTGCGATAGAAGTGTGGTGGGCAATCAGTGAATTCTTAACCTCGACAGCATTGCCTATGATGCAATTCTCTCCGATGGATGTATTGCCACGAATATAGGCGTTGGGGCCGATTCGGCAGTTTTTTCCAATCGACACATTCCCTTCAATTACGACACCAGGAAGAATACGTGAGCCTTCACCTAAGTGGAGAATGCCATCTATTTCTGAAAGAGCGCTGACTGTTCCTTGGATGTCATCTGCAGGGAGTGCGTCAATAACAGCTGAGTTCACTTGTAGCATTTCCCATGGGTAACGCATGCGGAAACAGTCGGCTTCAGTCACTAGTTTCCGTTGGCATTGGCTAGGTTCATCAACCCCTTTCCAAGCCACAATGTCACCTGCTCCATCATAGAGGCAAGTACCAGGTTCTTCTCTAGCAAGGAGGCAGAGAGCACCCACTTCAACCCAATGGTCTAAAGGGAGGTGGACAGTACTACGTGTCACTTGTGTGAGCTCGATAACTTGGAAGCCCGCTCGGCGTAGTTCTGTAGCCATGAGTTGTTTGAGCGGAATATTGCCAATTAAAATATCTGCAACATGTTGTCCTGAAGTGATCGGGGCGCAGAGTGACTCATGGTGTGGGGGTTGAATGACAGCTTCCATAAGGGTATGTATGATTGATCCTTAACTTATCAGACGGGTAAAGTGCTGTCTAGCATGTTGAAGTTTAAATTAGCTATTGCAGTAATCTACGGGTCTTTCCATCTTACTTGAGATGTTTAACAGTGCTGAACTACTACGCAGAGTGCCAATGCTCGAAGGCCGATTTCATTATGCTCAGGTTCTTGAATCTAGTAATGATACTGCGGCTGGACTGATCCGTTCTGGAGCTCAGTCGGGTACTCTAGTAATGGCTGAAGAGCAGACTAACGGGCGTGGGCGCGGTGGAAATCAATGGAGTTGTCCGCGGGGGCAAGGCTTGCTTTTCTCGCTGGTGCTAGAACCTGATTTTGACCGCACGCAATGGTCGAGGTTGGCATTGGCAACTGGAGTTGCGCTGGTAGAGGTTTTGGATAAATTCGGAATATCTGCTGACATCAAATGGCCAAATGATGTGTGGATTTCCGGTAAGAAATGCGCTGGCGTATTGGTCGAAGGCTGTGAGGATCGCGTGGTTATAGGAGTGGGTCTCAATATCGCAGTGAAAGAATTCCCTTCAGACCTGGGTGCTACGTCGCTTTTGATCGAAGCTGGTCGAGTGATAGAGCGAGAGGCTCTCCTCGCAGAGCTCGTGCAGTCTATCATCGCCTGGGGAAGTCGTTGCTGTTCTGATTTTGACTCCGTTGTGGATGCTGTAAATAGACGCTGCGTTATGAAAGGTGAAATGATTCAGCTCAGACAGGATGGAGTATTGTTGTCCGGTATGATGGCCGGTGTGAGTGGAGATGGGTATTTGATGTTAGAAGTCGACGGTGAGATCGAGATGATCGCTCAAGCCGACGCAATACGACTTCTCCAAAGTTAAACTGGATGTGGGTGTTTGAGTGGTGCATGACTCAAGCAAACATAGAGTAATTGACCGGGAGACTGGGGGGCGAGGCGTAAACCTAGTATCTTAAGGGCACCTCCGGCAACTAGCGTTGGTGGTGCTGGAAAGAATTTCAAGCAAGGCAAGGCGTGATGATTGAACGGATTCATATCCGTGAGCGAAGAACAACGAAGCCCTGCGCAGAAAGTCTTTCCAGCCCGAAGGGTGGCTATCGACAAAACGAGCTATGCTCGCAAATTTAAAGAATCAATAACTCACACACCGACAACGGGAGTTGCCGGAGGTGCCCTTAATTACTATAGACGAATTTCAGTCCATCTTTGATATCCTTTGCTATCATAAGTATGATGGGAAGAAGGAGGAGCGTGATAATGGTAGCAAAGAGAATACCAAAGGCCAGAGAGGCTGCCATTGGTTTGAGGAATTGCGCCTGAACTTCAGTCTCACGTAGTAGCGGGTATAGTCCGAAGAAGGTGGTGAGTGAGGTGAGTAAGATGGCTCTGAAGCGATCTGCTCCTGCTCGTTTACAGGCATCAAGTAAACTGTGGCCTTCCTTTTTAAGGTTATCGACTCGACAGACGAGAACCAGAGAGTCATTCACCACCACACCTGATAGGGCGAGGATTCCAAATACTGAGAGGATGGATACTGGAAGCTCCATGATGTAGTGTCCTACAAGTGCGCCAATAATCCCGAAAGGTATGACGGACATAATGAGTAAGGGCTGAAGATAGCTCTTAAGAGGAATGGCAATCAGAATATAGATGAAGATAATCGAGAAGAAGAAGCCAACCTGTAAAGATTTCATCGACTTCATTCTTTGTTCCACTTCGCCACTGGCGCTGGTAGCTATGCTCGGGTACTTAGCTAACATTTGTGGGAAATATTCTTCTTTGAGGCGCTTTTGAATTTCGTCAGAGCTAGTTACTGATTTATCAATGGCTCCTTCCACTGCTACGACTCGTTTATTGTCGTAGCGCTCAATAGAGGCGAGAGAAGAGGAATACTCGGTATTTGCCACGAGGGAGAAGGGGACAGCTGTGCCGTCGGCTTTACGAATACGCATGTCACGTAGGGTTTCTAGTGAACCACGTTGCTCGAGTGGGTAGCGAACCATGACGCGGACCTCTTCGCGACCTCGTTGGACTCGCTGCGCTTCTCGGCCGTAAAAGGCGTCACGCACACCAATGGCGAGATCCCTTTTAGTGAGTTGGGCTGCCTGTGCTTCTGGGGTGACTGAATACAGAATCTCGGGTTTTCCTGAATCGAATGTGTCTAGCACATCGTAGACGCCAGGGTAGGTGGCGACGAGCGTCTTGAGGTCGAGGGCAGCGAGCTTAAGTTCCTCGAGGTTCTCGGATTCAAGATTGATAACAAAATCTCCACCGGGTGGGCCAGCTTTTGCCGCAAAAGACAAGGAGCGAGCCCCGGCAATAGGACCGACTTGTTGGCGCCAGTCTTTGATAATCTGTTCGGTTGATAGAAATTCACGGGTTGTGGAGCGCGTTAGTTCGGTAACCACGGACACTTTTGTGTTGTTGCTAGAAGAGATTTGAACTTCGATGAATGGGTTGTGGCCAAACTCGCTCTCGTATCTGGCTGCCAATTTTTCGGAAGCTTGTTCTATACGGAGGGCTGATTTGTGGAGGTATTCAACAGACTGACCTTGCTCGAGTTCGAGTGTTACCGAGATGTTGTCTTGGTAGATGTTAGGGAAAAAGACAAAGCGTAACTGGCCAGCTGGAAGGAGACTGATCACTAGGATGAGGACTGCGATGAATGCAGCAAATACCGCGTAGCGCCAAGAAATGAAGGTGCATATGAGAGGGCTGTACACCGAGTCAATTACCCACTGTAACCCGCGCGAGATTGAACCTTGGAATCGCGACCAAGCTCTAGAGATGGCATTATTAGGCTTCTTGTGGACGTTTAGGGGTGCCAAGTGGGATGGCAGGATGAGTTTTGACTCTACCAGTGAAAATATGAGGCAGAGTATGACTGTGATAGCAATCTGTCCAAAGACATTACCCATCTGTCCACTCACTTGCGTAAGTGGTAAAAAGGCGGCTATAGTGGTAAGGACTCCGAAAGTTGCGGGGGTGACCACCTGGCTCACCCCTCTGACCGTCGAGCGGATATAACCCTCTTTGTAGGTGAGTTCTTTTTGCTGCTCTTTTTCAGAATAAATGGACTCGCCGATGACAATGGCATCGTCCACTACAATGCCTAAAACTATAAGAAATCCAAAGGCTGAAATAACGTTCACCGAGAGGTCAATTCCAGATATTGGAAAGCAAGCTAGAGCGCCAGCTAGTGAAACTGGGATACCTATCGCTACCCAGAATGCCAGACGGAGATTAAGGAATAAGGTGAGAATAAAGAAAACTAACAAGACTCCAAGGAATCCATTTTTACCAAGTAGTACTAAACGATCGCGAATATTTACCGCTCCGTCATACCACCCTGCTACCTTTACTCCTTCAGGCAGCTTGTTAGCCCTCGAATACTCCTCTACTGTGGCCTGAGCTTGGTTTACCGCCTTGAGAATGTCGTCATTGCCTTCGGTTTTGATTCTGAGGCTGATCGATGGTTTGCCTCTGTAGCGGTTGAGATATTGTTGATCAATAAAACCGTCACGGATGTTTGCGACATCTTTGACAAATATCCTTGTTCCGTCGGCATTGGTACGGACTGGGATTTTCTCAAAATCAGCTTTTAGGTATGCTTGATCACGTGAGCGCAGTGAGATGTCTCCATTAGCAGAGCGAATGACCCCTCCTCCTAAATCGAGTGAGTTATCTGAAATTGCGTTGGCTAGTTCGGCAAATGTTAGGTTGTAGAGACGCAGTTTTTGTTCGGAGGGTTCGATAGATATTTCATAATCTCTGTCGCCGATCGTCTGTACTTTAGAAATAGCGTCTTGCCTCAGAAGTACGTCTCGTAAATTACGTGCAGCTTCTTTAAGCACTTCTTCAGGAGCGTCGCCGTATAGTTCCACCCAAAGGACTTCGTTGCTACGTTTTTGTTCGATAATGACCGGTTTCTCGGCCTGTTCAGGAAGGCTGGGAATTGCATCGACTTGGATTTTTATATCATCGAGTAGTTTTGATATTGGGTACTTTTCTTTAGCTTGAATGGTGACTGTAGCTATGTTGTCCTGGCTGACCGAACGGATGTGTTCGATACCCTCAACCGCTTGCAGGGATTCCTCGATTTTGATCGAGACTCCACGCTCCACTTCCTCTGGAGTGCCACCACGAATAGGTACTCTGACGGTGACCGATTCAGCAGCGAAGGCGGGGAAGCCTTCTTTGCGCACGGTGACAGCGGTGAAAAGACCCGCGGCCAAGAGGGAAAACATCAAGATGTTCGCCACCACAGGATTGGTGGTGAACCAAGTGATAAAAGGGTGCTTCTGGAGTGGTGATGACACGTCGCGCTTGAGGTAAGGATTAGGAAAGAGCGTTAGGCCGATTACTGCTTGTCAGTTTTGACTGACATTCCTGTGCGGAAGTTGGTCAAAGGCCTAGAAATAATGGTGAGTGGGGGAGTCAAAGCTGGCTCAACCAGTTTTACATAGGCCATGCCATTATGGCTTAGCAGGCGCTTGGCATTGATCTTTACCAGCTTCATCTCGGAATCGACAGCCCAGAGGTAGGCATCATTGACCAATGCCAATTCTGGAATTTCCATGGCTTTTGGGATTTCTTTAGACGGTATTGAGGCGTTGACGAATGTGCCTATAGGGAGCGATTCTTTTCCATCATAGGGATGCGCAATTTCGGCGATAACGAATACCACTTGATTGGTCGGGTCTATGACGGGCACAGTTCTAGTTAAAAGCGCGGTCCATGTTGACCCTGGCTTTGTTGGGCTGGTTAAGGTGATAGAATGTGGCGCTGTAGATTGGTTAGGGAGCTCTATTCTTGCAGCTTGTTCTGGGGTGAGGGGGATTTTTATCTCAGCCATTTCTGTGGCAACTAGTGTGCCCACGTCTGTTTGAGGGGTCGCAAAATTCCCAATAGAGGCTGACCGGGCACTAATGACTGCGTCAAATGGGGCTTTGAGGGTGCATCGATCGATGTCCGCTTGGGCTTTGTTGATGGCGGCTTCGGAGGATGCGATGCTGGCTAAGGCCGCGGCAAGTTGTGGCTTACGCAGCACAAAGGCTGATGCTGAGGACAACTGCCTGCCAGAGGCTTTCCAGTCTTCTTCAGCTTGCTTGGAGCGGATGGTTTCTTCTTCTAAAGTACGTTTGTTAGTAGAAAGTACCGCTGATTCACGGGCTAAGATTGCTTGGTAATCAGTGGTGTCGATACGTGCGAGCGTGTCTCCTTTTCTCACTTTTCGGCCCACTCTAAAAGTATCAGCAACGAAGGTGATATTGCCGTTTACCTGCGCAGTGATTGCCGTTTCAAAATAGCTTTTGACTGTTCCGAAACTGTGAACTGGGGGACTGTGAGTGTCGTAGTCGATAGTGAGCGTGCTTACGGTTGGTATCACGGTCGGAGGTTTCTGACTCTCCAACGGAGGCTTGGAGGCGATCATTTTCTTTGCCAGCCCGAAAGCTGCAACGAGGACTACGAGAGGGATGATGAACTTGAGTGCTAGTTTCACGTGTGGAGAGTGGGGTTAAA